>CAJGDN010000009.1 GCA_904502245.1 uncultured Alphaproteobacteria bacterium
AATATGAACATAAAATTTTCATTTTTCAGTCGCACATCATCCCCATTGGGGGAATAATTTATCGCGCACTTTATATTACAAATCAAAATAAAAATTAACACAGAAAAACACAGCAAAAGGTCAGATAACATGCTTGATATAAAATTTATTCGCGAAAATCCAGACGCCGTTAAACGCGCATGTGAATTAAAAGGTTTCACAGACTACACCGACGAGATTTTAGCCCTGGACACACGCGTCCGCGAACTAAAAACCATTACCCAGGCCAAGACAGCCGAAAAGAACAAAATCACACGTGAAATTCCAACTGCCACTGACAAGGCACCATTGATTGCCGCATCCAAAGCAATTGCCAACGAAATTGCCGCTGACATGGCAGAATTAACTGAAAAAGAAGAAAAATTAAAAGATTTATTACATCGCGTTCCACAAATTCCATCTGATGCCGCCCCAGTCGGTCGTGATGATACAGAAAATGTAGAGGTACGTCGCGTTGGTACACCGCGTGAATTTGATTTCACCCCACGCCCACAGTGGGATTTATTAGAAATGAACGGCTGGTGGAAACCTGAAAAAATTGCATCTATTTGTGGTACACGCACATACGCCCTGTTTGGCGAAGCCGCCGAACTTGAACTGGCGATTGAAACATATGTATTGCAAAAATTAATGAGCAAAGGCTTCACATTCGTAAGCTGTCCATCAATAACGAAACCACAAACAATTTTTAACGCAGGTCACTTTATGGGCACAGATACGTCTGTTATGAACAATGACGTATTTATGTTAACAGACACTGACCGTTGCCTGGCCGGAACTGCAGAAATCATTTTGAATTGCCTGCACAGCGACGAAGTATTAAATGAAAAAGATTTGCCGATTAAATACGCCGGATTTTCACCATGTTTCCGCAAAGAAGCGGGTGCTGCCGGTCGCGACACACGCGGAATCGTGCGTATACATCAATTTAACAAGGTTGAACAATATATCTATTGCACACCTGAACAGTCCGACGAAATGCACGAACATTTGCTGAATAATTTATGCGAAGTCATGGAAGATTTGGAATTACCGTATCGCGTAATTGCTGCATGTACGGGCGACATGGGATTCAACAAAGTAAAAATGAATGACGTAGAAGCCTGGTTCCCCAGCGAAGGCGCATACCGCGAATTAGGCTCATGTTCATCGATTGGCCAATTCCAAGCACGCCGCACAAACACGCGTTTCCGCGACAAGAATGGCAACATGCAGTTCTGTGCAACATTGAACAACACAGGTATCGCCCTGCCACGTGCAATCGTGCCAGTAATTGAAAATCATCAAAATCCAGATGGCTCTGTAAACATTCCAAAAAAATTACAACCATTAATGGGTGGTCGCACAAAAATTGGTGGCAAACACTAAAACAAAAAAACGCCCAACCGGGCGTTTTTTATTATTTCTGTTTTACTTTCACTGCAAAACTTTCGTTTGAGCGCACCGCCCAAATCGCATCAAAGACATCTTGTTGAATACGCTTATCCTTGGCATTTTTTACACGCTTGTCCAAATATTTCAAAACACCCTCAAAAAACTTTCTTAACGTTGCATCATAATCTATCATTCCAGACCTCCTTTGGCCGTATCTAATAACAAACCACACAACAAAATGGACAAAACTTACCAAATGTCAATATTTTACATAAAAAAAGTTGAAAATTTATAATTTTAGTTATACCCTATATCCGATTAAACAAAATTATAGGAATACAAACATGAAAATTCGCAACATTGCAATTATTGCGCACGTTGACCATGGTAAAACAACACTGGTTGACAACATGCTAAAACAGGCCGGCACATTCCGCGAAAACGAACGCGTCGACGAACGTGTTATGGACAGTGGCGACATCGAACGCGAACGCGGCATTACAATCTCTGCAAAACCAACATCTATTCAGTGGGGCGAATACAAGATTAACATTGTTGACACACCGGGCCACGCAGACTTTGGTGGCGAAGTAGAACGTATTTTATCCATGGTTGATGGTGTAGTTTTGCTGGTTGACAGCGCCGAAGGCCCCTTACCCCAAACCAAGTTTGTATTATCCAAGGCATTAAAACTGGGACTGCGCCCAATTGTATGTATTAACAAGGTTGACCGTGGCGACGCCCGCCCAGATGAAGTATTATCTGAAACATTCGACTTATTCGACAAACTGGGCGCAACCGATTCGCAATTGGATTTTCCATATCTGTATTCCGTTGGACGTGATGGCTGGGCGGTACGCGACCTAAATGACGAAAAGAAAGATTTAACACCATTATTCCAATTAATTGTTGATCATGTGCCAGCCCCTGACTGCAACGGCAGTCGCTGTCAACTGGACGCGCCGTTTACAATGTTGGCAACAACATTGGAAGCGGACCCATACGTTGGTCGTATTTTAACCGGGAAAATCGAATCGGGTACTGTTCGCGTTGGTCAATCGGTTAAGGCAATAAATCGCAATGGCGAATTTATTGAAAATGCAAAGATTACAAAAATTATTGAACACCGCGGCATTGAAAAGGTTTCGCGCGACACCGCATCTGCCGGCGACATTGTTGTTGTCGCAGGTTTTTCCAAAGCGACCGTGGCTGACACCCTGTGTGATCCGTCTGTTACAGAACCAATTCCTGCAATGCCAATTGATCCACCAACCCTGACAATGACATTCTTTGTAAACACGTCACCATTGGCAGGCAAATCAGGCAAGAAATTAACATCACGCATGATTGGTGAAAGATTATTCAAAGAAGCCGAAACCAACATCGCATTAAAAGTTGAACAAAGCGAAAATAACGAAGCATTCGAAGTTTCTGGTCGTGGGGAATTACAATTGGGCATTTTAATTGAAACGATGCGCCGCGAAGGATTTGAATTATCCGTATCCCGTCCACGCGTTGTAATGCAGACAAACGAAAATGGTGAAAAACTGGAACCAATCGAAGACGTTGTAATTGACGTTGACGATGAATTTTCTGGTGTTGTTATTGAAAAGATGACAAAACGCAAGGCCACAATCACAGAAATGAAAGCATCTGGTGCCGGTAAAACACGTATTGTATTTTCTGCGCCATCACGTGGCCTGATTGGTTATCTGTCTGAATTTCGTACTGACACACGTGGCACAGGAATTATGAACCGCGTATTTGACAAATACGACACATATCGTGGGGCGATTCAGCAATACCGTCCAGGTGTTCTAGTATCAATGGAAAAAGGCGCAGCCGCGACATACGCACTGTTTAATTTGCAACCGCGTGGCACACTGTTCATCGATCCACAAACCGAAGTATATTCCGGTATGATTATCGGCGAACACAGCAAAGAAAATGATTTGGAAGTAAATCCAATTAAGGGCAAAGAATTAACAAACATGCGTTCTGTTACTGCGGATGAAAAATTATTTTTGGCTCCACCACGTCGCATTTCATTGGAAGAAGCACTGTCTTATATCTTGGACGACGAACTGGTTGAAATCACACCTGACACAATTCGTCTACGCAAAAAAGAATTAGACAGCAACACACGTAAAAAATTAAAAAAACACGTTGAAGAATAGAAAAAACACCCCCGCAAACACGGGGGATTTTTTTGTATATATTCCCACAGATTATTTTTATAATTTTACTTGATTTTTTATGTATTATGGGCTATTATCACGGCACGCACCACGGTGCGAATAACACAGTCGTGATGTAAAATTTCTGTCTGGGGCACGTCCCAGTCTGCCACACACGACGAGGATAACAACAGAAAAAAGGATAAATCATGGCATTGCCAACATTTACAATGAAACAGCTGATGGAAGCTGGTGTACACTTTGGTCACCACACACGTCGCTGGAATCCGTTAATGACACCATACGTATATGGCGTTAAAGACAAAATCCATATCATCAATTTGAACAAAACCGCACCATTATTGCACCGTTCTTTGGTCGCATTGGAAGCGATTGCAGCCGCAGGTGGCAAAGTATTGTTCGTCGCAACAAAACATCAGGCCAAAGACATCGTAAAAGATGCAGCCGAACGTTGCGGTCAATACTATGTAAACAACCGCTGGTTGGGTGGTATGTTGACAAACTGGTCAACGGTTTCTCAGTCGATCCGTCGCTTAAAGAAAATGGAATCCGATATCGCAAACGCTGATAAATTGGGTCTGACCAAGAAAGAAGTTGGCGTTATGACCAAAGAAGTTGAAAAACTGCGCGATATTTTCGGTGGTATCATGG
The DNA here is from genome assembly GCA_904502245.1 of uncultured Alphaproteobacteria bacterium. Classification (GTDB taxonomy): domain Bacteria; phylum Pseudomonadota; class Alphaproteobacteria; order Rs-D84; family Rs-D84; genus Enterousia. The sequence continues at coordinate 4,263 of CAJGDN010000009.1, forward strand.
AAATGCACGGCACACCACAGGCGATGGTTGTTATTGATGTTCCACGTGAAATGAACGCTGTTCGCGAAGCCAAGAATCTGGACATTCCAACAATTGCTATTTGCGACACAAACGCAAATCCAGAAATGGTTGATTACCCAGTACCTGGTAACGACGACGCGGCACGCGCAACCCAGCTGTATTGCGACCTGTTCGTAGACGCAATCTTGTCTGGTATCGAAAAACGTCTGGGCGGGGCTGCTGGCAAAAAAGCCGAAGCCGACATCAAAGCAGATGCAGCAGATGAATTAGAAGAAGAAATCAAAGAAAAAGAATTGAGAATCAAATCTAAGACATCCGAAGCACGCGCTGAACGCCGTGGCAAATTGGCCGAAAAAGCAGACAAATAATTTATCTGCAATATAAAATGCACGGGGATTTTCCCCGTGCCACAAGAATTCTTTTATTTAAACACATTATGGGAGATTACACATGGCAGAAATTACAGCAAAATTAATCCAAGAACTGCGCGAAAAAACATCTGCAGGTATGATGGATTGTAAAAAAGCCTTGATGGAAAACGATGGCGATATCCAGGCTGCTGCCGATTGGTTGCGCCAGAAAGGTATCGTAAAAGCTGCATCCAAGGCCGGTCGTGTTGCTGCATCAGGCTTGGTAACTGTTGTAAAATGCGACAACATGGGTTGCGTTGTTGAATTGAACGCAGAAACAGACTTTGTTGCAAAGAATGAAAAGTTCCAGAAATTGGTTGCAGACGTTGCAAACAAAGCCGCCGAATTAAAAGGTGATTTTGACGCAACAATGGCCGCTGTAAAAGACGACATTGCCGCAACAATTTCAACAATCGGCGAAAATATGAATTTGCGCCGCATTGCCAAAGTAGAAGGCGACAAAATCTTTACATACATCCACAATGCATTGATCCCAGGCATGGGTCAGATTGGTGTTGCAGTTGCAATTAACGGCGACGATGCAAAAATCGATGAAATCGGTTCAAAAATTGCAATGCACATTGCTGCAAACAAACCAGAATTCATGACAATTGCAGACGTTGACCCGGTTGCAGTTGAACGCGAAAAGAAAGTATTCATTGAATCTGGCGCAACAGCTGGCAAACCAGAAAATATCGTTGAAAAGATGGTTGAAGGCCGTATAAAAAAATACTATGGCGAATCAGTTCTGGAAGAACAACCATTCGTTATGGACCCATCTAAAACTGTCCGCGAAGTTATCGCAGATGCAAACGGTAAATTGGCTGGCTTTGCATATTTCGTACTGGGCGAAGGTATCGAAAAACGCGAAGACAACTTGGCAGACGAAGTTGCAAAAATGCTGGGTTAATATACAAACCCAAACAAAAATCCCGTCAACCGACGGGATTTTTTTTATAAAAAATTAAAAGACAAATGAATCAGAAACACACTGTATGCCAACACTGCATAAGTGTTCCAAATTATTTTTTAATACACCATTAAGTTTTATTGAAAATAAAATAGAATGATTTAGATAAAAACAAATCGAGAATCGTAGTGTACAAACGCTACATGAGATTCTCGATTTGTTTTTAGATGAATTATTATAATTTATTTTTTACATGCGCATTGGCATTAATACATATAACGCATCCGTATCTTTATCAACTGAATTAATCTTGGTCGGCGCCAACGGATCCTGCATTTCCATCTGGAACTTATCCCCTTCGACCTGCCCCGCAACATCCAGCAAGAATTTCACATTAAATACAACCGTAAATGAACTGTCGCCATTATATTCGATATCTAATTCCTGGGTCGCAGTACCTGCATCTGGGCTGGACGCATTAATAACCAATTTATTCATGCTGAATGTCAACTGAACAGACTTTGTCTTATCAACACTGGCAACAGAAACCAAGTCAACAGCATTAATAAACTGTTTTCTGTCCAGAACCGCAATTTTATCATTCCCTTTTGGAATAACAACGCGATAGTTTGGATATTGTGCATCAACCAATTTGCTGGTTAATATTGCACTGCCTACTGTAAAACGAGCTTTGGTATCCGACAATTCAACCATAACATCATCAACGTTTGCATCTTCCAGCAATTTTGACAATTCGCCAATCACACGACGTGGCAAAATAACAGCCGGCATTTCTGCGCTGCCCACTGGGGCTGGCATTGCACACAATGCCATACGCTGTGCGTCTGTTGCAACCGCAGTCAATTTCTTTGCATCACCCTCGTCTGCGATATGGAAATAAATCCCACCCAGATGATAACGCACATCATCTGTTGGTATTGCAAACTTAGTCTGATTAATCAGATGAGCCAAATCCCCAGTCGTCATCTGGAATTTAGTTGTCAAATTGCTGCCTGCCATTGCTGGGAAATTTTCTGCCGGCAATGTTGGCAAACGAAATACTGCACGCCCACTGGACACAACCAATTGATCACCAGATTGCTTAAAAGAAATTTCTGCATCATCTGGCAATTTGCGCACAATATCATACAACATCTGAACCGGCACAGTAATTTTACCGCCCAAAGTAATATCTGCTGCGACATGTTCAACCAATTCTAAATCAACATTTGTTGCAGACAAAATCAAATCATCGGCAGCTTCTCTCTTAACATTCATCAAAATCGGCAAAGTCGCACGCTTTTCTACAATCGACTGCATATGCCCCAGCGCACGTATCAAGACCTGACGAAACACTGAAAATTCCATAACACTACTCCTGTTTCCTTATAAATTTTGTGTAACCTACACTCTTTTATCTCAACTCTACCAAAAAACCCCGATTCGGTGCAAGACCAAAAGCAGGGACATAAAAAGATAAAAAAACACAAATAAGAAAAATAAACATACAAAAAATAAAAACATCTGCAAAAGAAGCAAAAGATTTTATTTGTACAGCACCTTTTCCAACTTGGCTCGTAACTTCTTTACATCATCATATTTGGAAAACTTTCCCTTATCAGCGATAGAAATATCGCCACTTTCTTCGGACACAACCAAAACTGTCGCAGATGACACCTCGCTAAGTCCCAGGGCGGCACGATGACGAGTACCATATTTCCAATTCAGATTATTCTGCGACAATGGCAATATCGCCCCTGCATATGCAATTCGTCCATTTTGAATAATAACCGCCCCATCATGTAATGGCGTTTTATTAAAAAACAAAGTTAACAATAACTCACTGCTAATCTTTGCATCAATCGCAACACCTTTTTTTTCGATTGCGCCCTCATCCAAAGTGCCAGAAAACACAATCAATGCCCCCGTATGTTTCTGCGCCATATATTCAACCGCAGACACAATTGCATCTAATGAATCTGTATTCTTTGGCTTAATTCCCCCACGTTTAAAAACACGGCTCCACTGTCCTACATTCCCCATTAACGCAACAAACTTGCGCAATTCTGGCTGAAACACAACAATCAGACTTAATGACAAAAATAACGCCACCCAATGCAAAAAAGTAGCCAACAAATTCAAATGCACCCAACTCAACACAAAAGATAACACCCACAGAGCCGCCAATCCCAACAATCCACGCACCAATTTTTCAGATTGTGTATTCTGTATAAAACTGCGATAAAACACCCACATTGCTGACGCAATAATCAACACTTGAATCAAATCTATCCACCACATCATTTTTCTACCTTTCGCTTAATTTGAAACAAAAATAGTTTTCATCAATTCTGATATCGGCTGTGACATCCATTCTGGGTCGTCACGATAATCTGGTGCTCCGCGTTCTAATGCCGTTTCACACGGATTCGCATCCGCCAACCAGTTTTCTAACAAATCCCCTGCTACCAATCCTAATCCTGCACCTGCCACCAAACTGATCCCGCCTGTAAATGGTGCCAACAACAAGCCCAACCCAGTTGCTGATGCAACCTTACCTGCAACAGATGCACCACTAATTTTTATATCAGGCTGCGCCAAACTGCCCGACAAAGATACAGAATTCACAACATTACCCATCAAAGACAACTTCAACCCCCGCACAGGAACAGTCGTCAAAGATAACTTCATCTCTTCATCCCCCAGATTCAGTGCTCCAGCCAACCGAACATTAATTGCATTGGTTTCAATTGCAAAACCATTCTGCGTTTCAAATTCCCCGTCACGCAACTTAACATTTAATGCGACACACGAAATCTTAATTTGATCATGTTTTTTCTGAGAACTAAACAAGTCCTGAATACTATGACGCAACGATGTTAAAAAATCCGTTCCATACATATACGCAACCAGCGCAGAATGTGCATACCCTGCCCCTGATGAATAAACACGCACAGGCCCCGTAATCGTCTGCATAATCTCAGACAAATCTTTACCATTTGCCTGAACATAAAATTCAAAATCCATTGGCAATTCAGATATAAAATCATTTTTGCCAACTTCCTTTAAAATCTCACCTACAAATACATTCTTACCACGCGCTGCAGAACGCAACCACACATGCCCATTTTCTTCTAAATTTGCATCAACACCTATTTTAACATTTCCATCTGCAAAACCTGTATCAATATCAATTCTTGCATGATTATCACGTGCATCTAGATTTAAATTTAATTTCTTTAAATTCAATTCACGATACATTATAAAATCATCAATTTTCACTCCTAAATGCACCTGACGGTCAATCAATTCATCCGCAAACAAAGGAACATTTTTAAACACATTTAATTTTTTCTTTTTATGAACACGCCCCCCACCATACAGTCCTGGAAACAGATTTGCTAAATCAACGCGTGGCGAATATATATCAATATTTGACACTAAATTTTTTTTACCCCAATCAAAATCTCCTGAAACATTAAATTTAGTATCACGCAAAACAAATTCAGATTTTCGCAATGATATTTTTTTTCTATCCATCCCCCCTGTCATATTGACACTGAACGATGGCACATCGGTCAAATCTAAATTAAACAAGCGACCAAATTTTTCTGCATCAAACACATCACCTTTAAGAATAAAATCTATTGGCATTTTGCTTTTGCCTTCTAATGCAACATTGGCAATCAACGCATCCCCCCCACCTGTTGACAGTGCAATTCGCACAGGATAAATCTTGCGTTCAGAATTATATTCAGATAACGAAACAATAAACGGGAAAACATCATCACCAGACTTTACCCACCCCGAATATTCACGCCCCGGCGCATGTGGCATTAAACGAATATTAAAGCCCGAAACAGAATAAGCCTTACCCAAGAAATTCACATGTAATTTTTTTACCTGCACCCCACCAAGACCTACATCACGAAACGGATATTTTTCTGGCACAGAACCAGCATCATCTGTTGTTTTTTTTATCCTTGCCAAAGGCTCTAATGAATACACACCATCACTGTTTTTTTCAATATTCAAATCTGCATCATACACACGCACATTTTGAATCGTAGGTCGATCACGAAACAAAGAAATCAGATTTAAACTCACATCTATTTTTTCTGCACTAAACGCATACTTTTTCTTGGCCCAAGATGCATTTGGCACCCGCACCTGATTTAATTCCACCCGTGGTTGCAAAGATAATTTCCACGACACCGCCCCATCAATTTCAACCGGCACACCCATTGCATCACGCAACACCGCAACCAAATTACCACGCAAAGTCTCTAAATTAACGCGACTTAGCGCCACCACAACCGCAACAACCAGCCCGACAAAAAACAGTCCGACAATTCGCAATATTGGTAAAAAAATACTTTTTCTAACTCTCATTACGGTAATTTAAATTCCAAAAATTTCATTACTGGCAGCATAAAATCAGGCACTGTCGCACGCAACGTCATCATACGCCCTGTTGACGGATGCTGAAATGTTAATTTATAGGCGAACAAAAACAAATTATTTGTTTGCAATACCGAAGCCAAAGCGCCATCCAGTTTCTGCCGTCCACCATACAAAGCGTCCCCAACAATTGGCGCATTTAATGACAACGCACTATGTAATCTCAATTGGTGCGTCCGCCCAGTTTTCGGCAAAAACCGCACCCATGAAACACAGCCCGCCGCACAAGTTAAGACCGAATATTCTGTAATCGCACGCTGCGGCCGTGGTCCTGCACCACTATTTAAACGAGTCGAAGCATTAAACACCTGTCCCTTTAACATATAATTGTCTATAACACCATTCTTTGGACTAACATCCCCCGCCAGCAATGCTAAATACTCTTTGTGTGCAGTTTTTGTTTGAAATTGTGTTGCCAAACTTTGTGCTGCCTTTTGATTTTTTGCAACAACCAAAACTCCACTGGTTTCTTTGTCCAAACGATGAACCAGTGCAATTTTATCATACGGAAACAAAGCCGCCGCCATTTTATCAACAGATTTACGAATTCCCGTTCCACCCTGCACAGCCAAACCTGCTGGCTTGTTAAAAACAACCACATCCGCATCATTGTGAATAATACATTTACGCAACGCTTCTAAATCTTCCAACGAAAAATGCTCACCACTTTCTGTTTTTTTAGGGCGCACCTCTACATAACCTGCAATCGTTGGCGGGATACGGACTGCATCTCCTGCGTTTAAAACCTCTGTTCCACGAACACGCTTTGAATTAACACGTATTTGCCCACCACGACACAGTCTATAAAATTCACGTTGGGGCATTGACGGGAAATGACGCAAGAACCAACGCAACAAACGCGTTCCTTCTTCTACCTTTGAAACCTCAATAAAATCTGCCATACCAACCCCTTAACCCGGCATAAAAGAAATTATTCACCATAAATGATTTGAACAGAATTATTTGCGCCTGTTGATTTACAATCCCCAGTTGCTCCTCCCTGCTTGCCATTTGACAGCTGATATCCAACAGAATCAGACCAGGCCTTGGTCAACAACGATTCGCACTCATTCTGCCCCAAACCATTTATTCCAACAATAAACTGACGTGGATTTGATGGATTAACAGACAAAGTATACGTACCGCCGTATGGATTCTGATTACTCATACCAATTGCACCAAAAATCGTCGTTCCATTCATGTTTGAAAAATCATCATATTCGCCATGAATATTACGCACCATTGTCACCATCTGAACCACTTGGTCATTAATAGTCGTCAGTTTCTGTGTACGCATTGCTGTTGAAATCATACCAATTGCACCAACGGTGATAACCCCCATAATTGCCAACACCCCCAGCATTTCAATCATTGAACGACCTGATTCCTGATTCATTGAAAAACCTCTTATTTGCTATTTACTAAATATTATTCTATCATAAAGATTATGAATATTCAATTTTCTGATTTAATTGAAAATGCACCCCACGCTCCTGGCGTGTATCGCATGTACGACAAGGACAACAACCTGTTGTACGTTGGCAAAGCAAAAAATCTATACAATCGTCTGCGCCAATACATGGACATTGAAAAATTAGAATTACATAAACAGGTTATGCGAACATTGGTTTCACGGGTTGAATGGGAAACCGTTGCAACCGAATCAGACGCACTTATACGCGAGCAAGAATTAATCAAATCAGAAAACCCAAAATACAACATCATGCTAACTGACGGGAAAATGTACCCAATGCTGGCGTTAACATCTGGCGAATTTCCGCGTCTGCTAAAATTTCGCGGACGCATAAACCAACGCCGCGACGTATATGGACCATACCCATCTGTATCCAGCCTGAACGAAACAATAAAAACAATACAAAAAGTATGTCAAATACGCACCTGCACAGACACACAAATGCGCAATCGTTCGCGCCCATGCCTGTTACACCAAATTGGACGTTGCAGTGCACCATGCTGTAACCCCGACAAACAAAAATACGCAGAATCAGTGCGTACAGCGCGAAAAATCCTAACCGGCGACAGCGGCCCAATAATATTGGATTTAACAAATCAAATGCAAACATTTGCAAAAAACATGGATTACGAATCTGCGGCAATTATTCGTGATAAAATATCGGCACTTACCCACACATCAAATCGCGGAAACGCACAAAAACATGCGTATACACCAAATTTAGACTGGGATAAAAATGTATCAGAACTGGAAAAATGGTTAGGAATAAAAATCAATCTGGCGGGCGTATTTGATAACTCGCATCTGTTTGGGAAACAACCTGTTGGTGCAATGATAACATTTGGCCATGACGGATTTGAGAAATCTGGTTACAGACATTTTAAACTACACGACAAATCACGTGCCGGCAATGATATTGCAATGATGTCAGAATTTGTAAAACGCGCAACTGAGCGCGGTCCAAAACTAGATTTAATAATTGTCGATGGCGGAATCGCCCAATGGCGCATTGCGCGTCGTGCTGCACCGAACACCCCCATATTCGGCGTGACCAAGGGCGAAGTCCGCGACGGCGACGAACATTTTATCCTGCCCGACGGCACCATTTACCATGACCTGCCCAAGGATTCGCCACTATTTCTGATGTTACGCACTGTCCGGGACGAAGCACACAGATTTGTAATCACATATCATCGCACACTTCGTTCCAAACAAATGACCGCATCCGTCTTGGATGAAATTGACGGCATTGGACCTGCACGCAAACGCGCATTATTACAACACTTTGGCACACCACGTGCTATTATTGATGCCGACCTGAACGCACTAAAACACGTACCTGGTCTTGGAGATAATATCGCAGAAAAAATTTATGCCCATTTTCATACAGAAGTGATATAATCAAACCAATTCATATATAATCATAAAAAAAGGAGACACATATGAAATTCTTTGTAAATTTTTTATCCGCATTTCGCATTGCGGCATCATTTGCGATAATACCAACACTGATGTTTCAGATGTATTGGACAACATTTATACTATATGCATTGGCCGCAATGTCTGACTGGTTTGATGGATACCTGGCGCGCAAATACAATGTATGCACAAAAATTGGTGGCGTAATGGATCATATTGGGGACAAATTACTGGTCGTTAACACATTAATTATGTTAACCGTTATGATGCCAGTATGGTTTATCGTTGTTCCTGTGATTATAATGATTGCACGCGAACTGTATATATCTGGTCTGCGCGAATTCCTGGGCACACAAAAAATAGAAATGCCAGTACCCAAGGCTCGCTTCTCGATGGGCAAAATCAAAACTACATTTCAGATGATTTCAATTGGTGCATTTTTATTAATCTTTGCAATTGGCACATTAATCAGACCTAACACAGACAGCCGCACATTAATGTACATGATTTACATCCTGCCACAGATTGGTATTTATGGATTGTGGATATCATTGGTTGCGTCCGTTTGGTCTGCCACCCAGTATACAAAAACATTTCTGGGACATATGAAAAAGATAAAATAAAAAAACCGGCAAAAGCCGGTTTTTATTTCTGTTTTACAAAACTTTTTAACTTTTGATTTCTTGCCAATAATTCTATTACTTTACACTCTTCATCTATAACAACAATATCGCCATAGTCTACTTTTGTGACATTTTCTGTCATACCACAAACTTTTTGTCTTACGCCATTACGATTCGTAAACCATACATCATCTCCCATTCCTGCATGAGATGGTGTTGAGCATAACACAAACAAAGTATCACGCCATACCTTATTATCTTGTTTTATAGTTCTTGTTTTCTTTACCTGTCCAATTCTGTCTTCTTTTTTTGGCCCAAAAGCATAAGCGCCGTTTAATGCCAACATAAAACACAGACCAAAGACAAAAGAATTCAATCTGTTGTTATTTTTTAATTTCATATTTTATATCCTTTTATTTTTTTTTCACGAAAAAATGCCAAACTATCATATATTAAATAAAATTCAATGCAAGAAAAAATCGCTACATACGCAGCGATTCCTATCTTTTTTCAAAAAAGTCCTAGAACCATCCCTTTTTATCAGATTTTAATTCTGCAAATTCTGACAAAGCCTTCTTTTGCTTATCTGTTAATTTTGTTGGTATTTTTATTGCAACATCAATATACAAATCACCGAACCCACCACGACGAACATTTGGCATACCATGGCCACGCACACGCAGTTTTTCTCCAACCTGGGTTCCCGCCGGCACTTTGACTTCTAATTTTTTATCATCAATGGTTTCGACCTCGATTTCACCTCCCAACGCCAACGTTGTAAAAGGAACATCTATTCTCATAATCAAATCATTACCACGACGTTCAAAACGTTTATCCGGACGGATACGTACATCTAAATAGAAATCCCCAGCTGACGCACCATTTGCACCTGCTTCGCCCTGACCGGCCAAACGCAAACGCGCACCATCTTCGATACCCGCAGGGATTTTCACTTCCAACGTACGTTGTTTATGCTGTGTACCCGTACCATCACATTCAGAACACTTTTTATCAATCTTACGCCCCAGTCCATTACATTCTGGGCATGGTGTTTCCATTGCGAAAAATCCCTGACGTGTGTGTACAAACCCACTGCCCCCACATTTTGGGCACACAGGTGCCGGCTTACCATCTGCCGTACCATATCCATGACATTTTTCACATTGAACATTACTAGAAAATTTCACAGTATGCGTTTTTCCAAAGTATGCATCTTTTAAATCAATAACTACTTCATCCAGCAAATCACGCCCACCACGCTGCTGTGCAGCGCCAGACCCATGCGATGCCCCACCAAAATCACCAAAACCAAATCCACGCATTGCCTCGCGCAGAATGTCCTCCATTCCGGCACCCCCACCCATATTAAAGTGGAACGCACCATCCCCAAATGGATTAGCACCACCGAATCCTGCACCTGCCGCATTGCCATTTGCAAATGCCGCATCACCGAATCGGTCATACGCCGCACGCTTTTGCGGGTCTTTTAAAATATCAAACGCATTATTAACTTCCTTAAACTTTTCTTCTGCATCTTTATTATCTGGATTTCTATCTGGGTGATACTTCATCACTAATTTATGATATGCTTTTTTTATATCAGCATCTGTCGCATCACGGGCCACGCCCAAAACTTCGTACGGGTTTTTATTCATGATTTTTTCCATATGGTTTCGTTGTTAACAAATATATAAGTTACACACAAAAAAATTCAACCCCAAAAATATGAATTAGGCGTAAATTCTTTGGGCTTGCGTAAAATTTAAAAATGTTTTAATAATACATCATTATGACAGAGAAAAATACACACACATATGACGCATCAGACATCCAGGTTTTGGAAGGTCTTGAACCGGTTCGCCTACGCCCTGGCATGTACATTGGTGGCACAGATGAAAAGGCATGGCATCACCTGCCAATTGAAATCATGGACAATTCCATCGACGAAGCAGTCGCTGGGTTTGCAAAGAAAATTACAGTAAAATTAATTGATTCTAAAACGATTGAAATTGCCGACGATGGTCGTGGAATACCGGTTGACGAACACCCCAAATACCCTGGAAAATCCGCATTAGAAGTTATTTTAACCACACTGCATTCTGGTGGTAAATTTAATAATAATGTTTATAAAACCAGTGGTGGTCTGCACGGGGTTGGTTCTGCTGTTGTAAACGCCCTGTCATCTGAAATGATTGTTGATATTGCACGTGACGGATATAATTGGCATCAAACATTTTCGCGTGGAATAACCACATCCCCAATGACACGTGGCGACGCAACAAAATCACACGGGACAAAAATCAGATTCACAATAGATGATGAAATATTTGGCACAAACGCAGTATTTAAGCCTGTAAAGATTTATCGTATGGCCCGGGCCAAGGCATTTCTGTCACGCGGTGTGAAAATTGAATGGTCATGCAATCCAGAATTATTAACCGAAGACATGAACATTCCTGCCAGCACGACATTCTTTTATCCGAATGGTGTTGCGGATTTCTTGGCGGAAAAAACCGACAGCAAACCACGCATTTTACCAAAGATATTCAGTGGCAGTGTAGATTTCCCTGATGATTGCGGTCGCGTAGAATGGGCATTAACTTTTTTAACAGACGAAAATGGCGCGGCATCTGACGACGGTTTCTTTTCATCATACTGCAACACAATTGCAACAATTGATGGTGGCACGCACGAAACCGGCTTTAAATCCGCAATAACCAAAGGGATTAAGGCATACGGCGAAAAGGTTAACAACAAGGCCGCCACAACAATCATCGGCGAAGATGTATTTGATTCTGTTGCTGCGATTGTATCTGTATTCTACAAAACACCACAATTTCTGGGGCAAACCAAGGAAAAATTATCCAATCCCGAAGTTGCGCGCTATACAGAAAACGCCCTGCGTGATCCATGGGAAATGTTCTTGGCATCTGATCCAAAAACAGCAAACGCATTACTGGAATTTGTTGTTAACCTGGCGAACGCACGTATCAAGACGAAACAAGTCAAAGACGTTGCACGCAAAACCCCAACAAAACGTATCCGCATGCCTGCAAAATTGGCCGACTGCTCTAAGCATGGTATTGCCGGCACTGAATTATTTATTGTTGAGGGGGAATCTGCGGGTGGAACCGCGAAACAGGCGCGCGATCGCGCAACCCAGGCAATCATGCCCCTGCGTGGCAAGGTTTTAAATGTTATATCAAATTCCGACGAACGATTCGGTGCGAACAAAGAATTAAACGACCTGATTGATATTATTGGTGCTGGCACTGCCAAAGATTGGAACGAAGACAAATTGCGTTATGAAAAAATAATTATCATGACCGATGCCGACGTTGACGGCAGCCATATTGCATCATTGTTGATGGCATTCTTTTATCAATTCATGCCGCAATTAATCTATGGTGGTCACCTGTATTTATCATGTCCACCACTGTATAAATTAACATGTGGAACCGAATCGATATACGTTGACACGGACGAAGAACTAGAAAATTTAAAGACAAACAAATACAAAAACAAACGCGTTGAAATATCACGATTCAAAGGTTTGGGTGAAATGATGCCGAATCAGTTGAAAGAAACCACCATGTCGCCCAAGACGCGCAGATTAATACGTGTTGACCTGCCCCCACGCACCGAAGAAGGTGCCGAAGACACGGAAAAAACACGTACGATTGTTTCTGAACTGATGGGGAAAAAACCGGAATTTCGTTTTAAATTCATAACCGAGCATGCCCAATTTGTAAAAGATTTATTCGTATAAAAAAAACACCGTAAAATCGGTGTTTTTTTTATTATAGATAATTGACAACTACTTTTTCATAACTAATATATCATGTGTAACAAAGGATAAAACATGGGCTTTTTTAGTATTTTCAAACAAGGAAACATAAACAAACCTGAAGCAAATGAAACCAGCAAACAAAAATCAAATATTCCCGCAGGTCATATCAGCAAAAAGAAAAAAAACACATACACAATAATGTTCAACGTAATGTCCGATAATGAACTAATGTCGCTTTGCAAATCTTCTAAATTACCTGTAATTGAAATCAACGGTGTCAAACAAGAGGCGAAAAAAGGCTGGATAACATGCCTATCATTTCCAACCCCATGCGCAACCGAGATGGTAACCAGCCATGATATCCTGCGCGAAGTTTTAGGCGACAAAATATCTGCAACAATTATTGAATATTTGGATAAATATACCGGCAAACCAGTCGTCCAGGTCTATCCCGAAGGTTGGTACGTATTCGACAAATACGAAGCAGACTATATGTTACACCTTAACCACGCATCGCGCCGTGATTTAAACAAACAATTAAAATTACGCGAACAAAAAATAAATGACTATATTGCGAAACAAAACCAGCGATAAAAAACCGGCAAACGCCGGTTTTTTTTCAGATATCTTTTATGTACCTGTCGTTGCTGTTGTTGTTGTTGTTGTCTTCTGGCACACCCCATAACTATCACGCGTCTCACCAGTATTACATGCAATCAAACACGCACCACCAAATACCACATACCCGGTGTTACACTTGCAATGCTGATTAACATATCCCTCAGATGAAACAGTCCCTGCCGTTGCAGTATACGTTGAATTTTCTGGACATAATAATGACTGATAGAACATTTCTGATATTGCTTTTACATAGTCACTCGGTGTATTCAATGCCAACTCTACAGAACACTGCTCTTCACCAGCTTCATCAGTATAGCAAATTTTCTTATTTGCATCCTTGAACACCGCATATGCACATGTTAATGCCACATTACGACACGCACCGGCCAGCACCTTTTGAATACTGCCCACATTTGCACCTGATGCCCACGAATTAACCTGGGTTATCTGTGAATTATAACAATCTGCGATATCAACGATACACGTTGATGCATATTCTGAAATCGCCATGCTTTGTGCGGCACGAATATTTGTCATCGCACGCTGAATATAATTCACAACAACATCATTATACGGAATGTATTTAGCATCCGAAGTATAAGTATACGCCTGACATTTGTCCAATACCGCACGGCATAATCCCTCATCTGTCACTTTTTGTTTGGTTCCAATTTTTTGCAACAAATATTTGGCAACACATTTGGGTCCACCTTCCCCCGTACAACTTTCCGTATTTATAGTTATTGTCTCATACGCACCTTTCAAAAAGTCCTTATCAATCGCTGCATTATTATAGGATGCCATAAAATTCTGAATTTCTGATACCTTTTGCCCTAAAACAACCTGACCATTTTCATCAATATAAATCTTGGTTGGGTCAACACACTTGTAATATTTTTCACCACAAACCATTTCGTCCTTCATACACGCTTCCAGCGCACCAATACATCCCTTGGCATCATACATATTTTTATTCTGCAGCACGGCCAATCGTGCCTTTTGTAACATGCGATTTGCACTGCCCACATTCGCGACCAGCGTTTCATTCAGTTTCTTCAATCCTTTTTCATAAGCAATACAATCTTTATCTATTGCCAAATCATAATTACCCGTAATTTGCGATATTGTTGAACCTGCCTCCTCACATTGATTAAGAACTGCATTGCAACGTTTTTTTGCTGCACGATACAATTCTGCGCCCCGCAGATTTGAAAAACTGCCTGTATTGCCCCCGCTCAAAAAATCCAAATTAAACAAATCACCACTGTCCGATGAAAAATCTAAATCCAAATCTAAACCAAAACTATCCGATTCGGTAAAAGTAGCAGTATTTGAAACCGGGTCACGAATTAAATTTTCTATCTGTTCCAACATATTTCTGTTTGCAGATGTATCTGTCGTACCCGACAGGGCTTCTTCTGCCTCGGTCTCGGACAAAATCGCACGGATTTCATCCGCAGACAACCCAACATAACGAATACGCTGTGCAACCTCATTCAATTGATTATTTGCATCTTTTACCGCTTCTTCCACCTTGGTATATCTGGATAAATTTGACGAACAAGAACACCGCCCCTGGTTCGCATCAATAACTGCACAGAATTGATCCATACAATCATTATACTGTTCCTGACACGACTTGTTCAATTCTGCCGCCTGTTCCAAACGCGTCTTGGCTTCGTTAATGCCTTCGGCTGTAATTTCTTTTTTTGCTGCACGCGAATGAACACCGCGCAACTTCTCATCTATATTTGACCCAGTTTGAACACCTGTATCACCAATTGTGGCACGCCCCCCGACTTCGGCCGTACTAGGACGCAATGTCACCCCCAACCTGCGAACAGCAGGATTACTGTTGATACTGGCATCCGACACACGCTTATTTCTGCCAACAATATTAACTGTTTCATTCAAATTACTGCGTGCAGAATTTATCGTCGCACCTGCACGTGAAACAGCCGTGCCACGCATCTGAACCTTGGAATCTTTGCTCTGCTTAACCTCTGGCGCCCCCGTAAAAACACGCGACACCGCACTGCGCACGGCAACATTATCCGATTTACCTACAGTCTTGGCCTTTTCAGATACATTTGTCATTGTACGTGTTGCAGTACGGGCAACAGTCCCACGCCCAGACGTTTCTTGCGCTTTGGTGTCACTTACATTGGTCGGAATTACACGCGAAACAGCACCATCGGCACCAAATGCACCGGGCGCTGCTAAAAATATACTGAAAAAACACAATAACAGTTTTTTCATTTTCTTCAGTTAATTATATCACAAAAAACATAATATTTCACTAACATCTTCTAATAAATACAGTAAATTATTTGCATTCTTCAATCAATTGCTGAATCTGAGCTGCCAATACCAAATCTCCGGCAACGTTCTTTTCAATCTGTTTAATTGCATACAAAACTGTGGCATGATCACGACCACCAACAAAATTACCAATTTCTGACAAAGACAACTGTGTTGCTTCCTTTAATACAGTCATCATAACCTGACGTGCTAAAACCAAATTGCGGCTACGCCCTGCCCCACAAACAGCATCATAAGAAACACCCAATTTTTCACACATCATCTTAACCATTGCAACCGGTGTTTTTACCGTCTGCAATGTATCTGCCAACAAACGCGTTGCAACCGCCATATCAACAGATGCACCCATTAATTCTGTATACGCTTTGATTTTTGTTGCGACACCTGCAACCATGTGACCATCATTTGTAATACGACCCGCCAATGTATTTGCAACGTCTGATTTTACACCTGCACGCATCAACATAACAGACTTTACATACGCGTTTGGTGCAACAACATCTGCAACCAAGCCAGACGCCATCAAAGATTGCGCATGACGATCAAATCCTGTCAAATTACCTGGCATTGCATTTGCAGTCAAAACAACATTTTTACCTGCACTGCGCAGATCAACAATCAACTGCATAAATTCTTCGGTTGATGCTTTTTTACCAGACAAAGCTTGCACATCATCCAAAATAAAGGTATCACAATTACGACAAAAATCTTTGAATGCAAAAACATTATGATCTTTCAGGCTGCGTGTAAATTCAGAAACAAACTGCGCACCACTCATTTTAACAACTTTTGCATTTGATGCACCTGCAATGCATTCCAACAACAAAGATTTACCAGCGCCCGCTGGACCATAAATAAACAGCGGCGAAAAAGAAACCAAACCAGCTGCTAATTTTTTACACGCAGAAACAACAAACAAATTTTCATCTGAACAAACAAAAGAATCAAACGCAACTGTATTACACGCAACCGGTGCTGCTGGTGCATATGCCTGGGCACGATTATCATTTGCAACCGGTGCAACTGTCTGTCTAGCGCTGCGAACAACAACAGATGCATTTAAGCCAAATTCCGCTGCAACAGATGCAATTGCACCAAAATGAACACTGTTTATAAAATCTGCAGAAAACTGATTTTGTGCACCTAAAACCAACATGCCATCAACAACATCAAAAGACAAAGGTGCAATCCAAGAAGTAAAAGACGCGGCATCAATTTTTGCGGCAATGGCCCCCTTGATAGTTTCCAAGTTTGTCATCTGTGATTTTGCCGCCATTGTCTGCATGCCTTTTTCTCCCTTTTCTTTTTTTCAAAAGAGTTATCCGAACAAGGTTGTAAAAACCATCCACATAAAACGCCACTTTTCATGGTATTTTATATTGTCCTACTTAAACTCTCTCGCATTCTTTAAATGTTATGAATTAATTTTATTTTATGGTTTCAACCACAATAATAAAACTAATCCTGTTTTTTGATTACCTTCTTCTCGTTTTGGATACGACAGATAAGTTAAAACATTATTTCCGGTTTACAAGCAAATCTTCCCCGAAAAAAACACTTTTATTTTTTGACAACGATTCGTTTTTCTGCCTATTTTCCGCCGTTTGTATATACAATGTATAGACAACATTTTTCTTATGCGCGAACATATCCACCATCAACTTTTCTCACAAAACCCTGCAATTCTAGAACGACCAATTGCGCCTTGATTTCCGAAACTGTTTTTTTGACAACATCTGCCAATACAGATTCTGACACTGGAATCATTCCTAATGCATCAATCAAATTATTTTCCACATCAATTTTTTTTGATTTTTTTATATCTTTTTTTTCGATTTCAAAAAAATCATCTGCCCCCATACACATATGTGCCAACCCATCCCGAATCAGTGAATTTGGTCCAAACGCGCGCAAATCTGCGGGATGTGATGGAATTGCCCAAATTTCACGTTTCATATCGATTGCGAATCGCGCAGTTGTCATTGAACCTGATTTTAAATCCGCCTCGCCCAGGATTAATTTTTCTCCTAAACCTGCAACCAACTTATTACGTTGAACAAAATTTGTTGCAACTGGCACATATCCAACAGGCATTTCACTGATAACAGCACCACGTTCTATAATCTCATAATACAGCGATTCGTTTTCAACCGGCCAAACATAATCCACTCCTCCGGCCAAAACAGCAATTGTAACCGCATTTCCTTGTGCGCGTAATGCACCGCGATGCGCTGCGGTATCTGTCCCGATTGCCATCCCCGACACAACCGCATAATTATATTCTGCAAATTTCTGGGCAACATCAGCAATAAAACCCATACCCGTGGCTGTCGCGTGTCGCGTTCCAACAATAGAAACCATCTGTTTATTCAACACATCTAAGTTTCCACGGACAGAAATTATCGGCGCATGATTTTTTACCCCGCGCAAACTTTCTGGATACCTCATATCAGTATCACTGATATAACGCACACCTAATTTTTGTGCTGTGTCCATTTCTCGCAAAACTAAATCACGCAGTTCAATACTAACATCTAAAAAATCAACAACAGCTGCCGGCGTTCCAAAACGTCGCAACAAATCATTATATCGCGCCGGACCAATACCAGGGGTGCGCAAAATCAATAACCTATTAAATATATCTGACATAAGACCACTATACGATAATTGACACACAGATTTCATTAAAAAATCCCGCGTTGCGGGATTTTTTTTAACTAACTAAATCAAAGATTGGTTTATACTCTTCACACATTGTCTTTAAACCTTCTTCATCAGATTCCATAACATGGTTTGTATTACATTCTATCTTTAACACCCTTAGATTTGTAATAAACTTCTTATATTCGACTGAATTTTCTTTTTCTAAAACTGCCAATTGTGATCGCAACAACGCAACAGGATTTTTTCGTTCTAAATTTTTTTGCCCTTCTACATCGCCACCAATTATTCTGTTACCAAACGCCTCCATAACACCAACACCAACACCGGCACCAACAACTGCGCCACCAACTGTTGCCCATGTGCGTGCAGACTTTTTCGCATCCAAAATACGCTTTTTCAACACATCATAGTCCGCCCATGCGCCACATGTAATATTCTGTCCCCATTCATAATATTTGACTGGCACATCCGACACACCAATTTTCGAATCATTTGACTTTAACTCAACCTTGACAAAACAAGTATTATTTTCCGGATTTTCAATATCTTCCACCATTGTTGAATAAGTATTTAAATTACTGTATCGAGATGCCCAAACAAAAGTATTTCCAACACCAATATTATTAGCGATACATGCGCCCTTTTCTTTTTCACGCATATCTTTTTGTATTTCTGAAATCGTTTGATCTGGCGCAATTGTCACATCTGGACTGACATTATCTGTAACATCATTATCAACTTTAACGCTTGATTTTTGGACAATTGCCACATCCGGAGTAAAAACAGCCATTGCAGAAATTTGATTCTTCGAAGCAATCCCTGCTGAACGTTCCTGTTTAACATCTGTATTTGGTTGATTCTGCTGAACTTGATTCATCTGTGGCAGGTCTGCTGCCATCTGTGCAGCCATTGAATTACCAGCACGCCCACGTCCTGACGCCGCATAGGCAGGCATCACAAACAAAGACAAAACAAGCAGAGAAACAATCTTATTCATTCTCTATCCCCCATTAATACTTGGAAAGAATTATACCACAAAAACACTTAAAAATAAAGAGGAAATAAAAAAGCGGGGATTATCCCGCCTTTATTTCTTCCACTTCCATTCAATTTTGGATTCCACACCTGCAATTAAACGCTTTATATTTTCACGATGTCGCCACATACACAACAGTCCAATTGCAAGAAAAGCAAACCCAACATGCACGGAAATCGCAAAACCCAACACAGGAATCAAACAAAATACAATAACCGCACCAAACGAAGACATTCCACTGGTCAAGGCAACAGTCAGCCATTCAACTCCACAAATCGCAAAAGATAATGGGCTGACAGCCAACAAAACACCAAAAAGGGACGATATTCCCTTTCCCCCCTTAAATCGCAACCATATTGGATAGCAATGACCAACAATCGCCACAAAACCACACCATGCACCAAATGCATCACCTGAAACATATTTACCAATAAATACCGCTGCAATCGCTTTTGCCATATCTAACAACCAAACCAAACCTGCCATACGCAATCCACCGACACGCATTACATTTGTTGCCCCAATATTACCACTGCCAACCTTACGTAAATCACCCTTGCCTGCCAGTTTTGTCAGCAACAATCCCATTGGCACACTGCCCAACAAATAAGATATAATTAATACAATTAAGTAAATCATGTTATTTTTCCTTGATTTTATGTTTGTTTTTTATAAAATAGCAAAATCAAAACAAAAATAAAAGGAAAATAAAGTGGCAAATCATAAGTCATCTGAAAAAAGAGTTTTGGTAACTGCCAAAAAAAATGCAATCAACACATCACGTCGCAGTGTTGTTAAAACCGCGACTAAGAAGGCTTTGGTTGCAATTGAATCTGGCGACAAAGCTGCGGCAACAACTGCTGCACGCAACGCAGAAAGCAAGATTATGAAATCTGCTGGCAAAATCATGCCAAAGAAACGCGCTGCACGCAAGATTTCACGTCTGGCAAAGAAAGTTGCTAAAATGGCTTAATACCATTTCAGAAATAAAAAATCCCCCAATTGGGGGATTTTTATTTATAATATTTTTTTCAACAATAATACTTTTTCATTTTATATCTAAAACTTTAACGCAGACAGACCGCAAAAAATTCTAAGACAACAAAGCCTTGCAAAAACTTTTTTATGGGGGTCACATGTCAAGAACTATAAACAAGTAAAAATATACTATTCAATACATTCGTAACAATTTCAAAACGAAAAATACCTCTCCACACGAATAAATCAAATGATTTCAACAAAACAAAAATAAATAAAAATCGGGCAACGCAATTCATAGAACCATGCGATATGCCCGATTAATTTAATTAATCTTTAAAATTAATTCAATGGTGCCCCCCAATGCTGCTGAATACTGCGTTCAACATCCATTGGACTTATCAAGACCTGTGGTGTCAGAATAACAACCAACACTTCACGCGTTGCTTGGGTTTCACGCGAACCAGACAGTGCCATAAAGTCTGGATCACCCAAACCATAACGCGTATCCTGATTTGTCTGTTTTTCAAAACCAGAAACAACTAACATCTGGCCCGATTCCATAATAACTTCTTGCATAAAGCTACGTTCTTCAACCTCTGGCAATTGCAGTGTCACCTCACCAATTGTCTGGGTTGACATACGCAACAATTCACGCACCGACATACGGAACAACAGCAAAATCTTACCATTTTCCAATACATTCGGCAACAACTGCATTGTAAAGCCCGTCTCTAAATCATCCTGATCAACTGTACTGGATTCAACAGTGGTAAAATTACGTGATTCAAATCGTTTAATATAACCCGTTGTACGAGTATTGCTGACCGGCGCAACACGATTTGAACGTGTGGTGACACCAACATTTGTCACCAATGAAACCTTACCCTGTTTGGCCAACGCCTCAATCAATGCATTACTGCCCGCCGCCCCTGATAAAGAACCATTCATAATCTGATCATTTGTATACGCACCATCAACAACTGAGCCATTTTCCATATGTGTCGCCCCTGTCAATGCAGATACCGTATTTGACAGAACAGCAATATTCATAGAACTGGCCTCGGTCGATGCCAAATTGTTTTTCGGATTTGCAACAATATTCAATCCTGATGTAGAGTTAATTGCAGCCGCCAAATTCAACCCAAATGCTGAATTATTAGAAATCGTAACCTGCAACACTTTAACATCAATTGTCACCAGTTGACTTAACCGCTTATTTTGACGTTCAATATATTCACTGACACGCGCTAAAACAGATGGTGACGCAGTCACTGTAATCGTTCCCAAACTACGCGACACAGTAAAATCTGCATTTTCTGCTTTGCCAATAATAGAAGAAATTGCTTTTTCAACCTCGTCCCATTCTTTCAGTGTTGATTCTAATGAGACTTCATTTGAATTATCCGTTGAGACAGACGTCTGGTATGCAACCTCAGTTCCCAGTGCATACAACGAAAATGTTTTTGTTTCTGTTTCATAAAAAACAATTGAATTATTATCATAATACCACAGCAAGTCCAAATCTGTTGCGACCTGATTCAACAGTCCAGACAAACGACCGGTATAAGCAACACTAACCTGCTTCTTTAACTTTTCTGCAGAAACCTGACCATCAATTTTAACTGGGATACCTGTCACAGAATAAATATCGTTTGCCAAGACCTGCAAAGCCACAGGCGCATCCAACAAAATAGTCACCCCCATATCCGTTTCAAATTTTGACGGCAACTTATTTCTGTGTTCCAGCGCCACAGACTTATTCCCCAACCAAACCCCCTCAGACATAGAAACAGTATCACCACTGGCCACCTTGGCACGTGGATTTTTTGCCATTTCAAATGCATCATACGCATTAATAAAATCCTGATCAACAGATGCCGCAACCTTGGCAGATTCACGTTTGGCACATCCTGTAACAGTTGCCAACACCAACGCAGACAAAAATAAAAATTTCATTGGCTTTATCATATTCATATTCTCCTACGACATCTGTATATTAAATTATTCCTGTGAAGCCGAAATCACCAACACACGATTCCCCTTATAGAACTTCGCATACGGGATTGGGGTTGCGCGTCCAAAATTACGAACCAATGCCGATGCAACGTCAACAAAACGCCCCTTGAACACCGCACTTGCTTCAATTGGATATTCACGTGGTGTTGTCCACACCAAATCCCAACCTTCTTTGTCACACCACGACTGGAAAACTTCTCG
>CAJGDN010000010.1 GCA_904502245.1 uncultured Alphaproteobacteria bacterium
GGGAAAGTTTTGATAGAATTATTCTTAATTATAAGGGGTGGAGTCTAAGTGAATACAAAGTTATTGATGATTCTTATGGCTGTTATGCCGTTGGTTGTGGATGCTGCGCCACGTGCAGATAGTGCGCGTGTTGGTGCACGTCGTGTTGCGACGTCGACGACGTCGTCGGGTTCTGCGGAAAAGCGTATGCCGACAATGGCGACTAAGGTTTCTGCCAATAAGTCGATTACAATAGATGAGTCAGAGGAAGAGTCTGTTGATGATACGGTTGAGGGGGATGTTGAAACTGATGGTGTGGAGATTGAAAAGCCAGAACAGAAACCGTCTGGCAGTAATGATTGTCGTGCAGCGTATCGTGAATGTATGGATGAATTTTGTTTGTTGGATGAATCCGAAGGCTATCGTTGTGCGTGTTCCTCTAATATAAATAAATCAAAAGATTTGATTAAAGAAATTCAAAAGATTCAAGCAGAGGCTGATAAGTTGTATACCGAAGGGGTTGAACGTGAACAATTGGGGGCAAAGGCGCGTTTGGTATTTGGTGAAAGCGAGGCGGCTAAAAAAAGTTCACGTGCATCAGGGGTAAGTTTTTATGATTGGTTAAAGAGTGGTTCTGAAGAAGATGACGAAGAGTTGGGCGAAGATGTGAATATAGGTGATGATTTATATTATATGGCGGCCGAGTTCTGCGAGTCTGAGTTAGAAGCATGTGGTAGCAAAGCGGAGATGGAAGAGTTGCTGTATACCCGTCAGGTTGTTGCAGATTGTAAATCATTTAATTTGTATTTGGCGGATCAAAAGACGAATGCAGAAGCGAATAAGCGTACAGCCGAGGCAGCAGTACGTCAGGCACGTTTGGCAATGCTGGATACAACCAATAAATATAATCGTGGTGAATGTTTATTAGCTTATCGTTCTTGTATTGCAGACAAGGGTGGTTGTGGCGCGAATTTTGAAAACTGTCTGGATGCAGATTTGTTAGGACGCCGTGCGAATGCTTGTGAAAATGTCTTGGATCAGTGTATGGCGGTAAAAACAGATGTGTTAAAGGATTGGAAGGATGAATCTGAGGCGATTTTGTTAGATGCTGCAAAATATGCAGATAAATATCGTCGTCAAACATGTTTGGCGCAAATTCAGATGTGTTTGGAAGATGGATGTTCTACGTCGACTAATTCTGCATGCTTAACGGATGTTAATGTTGCAGCGGGTGTTTGCCCGATTATAGATGAATGTAATGATATGATTCCGGGTTTGAAAGATGTTGTTAATGACAAGTTGGGGTATATGCGTACACAATTTTGTCAAAATGATGTAGATGCATGTTTGCGTGACAAATGTGGTGAAAACTTTACCGCGCCGGAATGTGTTGGGAAAAAACCAGCAGAAATTATTGCGATGTGTCCACAAGATATGTTCCCGTCGTGCAAGGGTGAAGCGCAGTATGATATTATTGTGTCTGCGGCGGTTTTGCAGATGGATTATCAAATGATGCAGGGTTGTATCAATCACTTTAGTGAGCAGCTAGGACGTACGTGTGGTACGGATATGGCGTGCTTGCCATCAGATGATACGGTTATGGCGTTGACAGAAATCCCTGACGATGAGCAAGATATGGCAAATCTGCGTGTTAAGGTGCGTGAAAATGCCAAGGCAGCAGTAAGTGATTTCTTTAGGCAGTTTGAGCAGGATATGACGATTGCAGCATGTCAGGATGCGAAGAAACCAGCAGGGCGCAAGAGTTTGGGCAGTAATGTATTTAATACGGCTAAAATTATTGCAGAAATTGGTGCAGAAAATCGTGCAATGCGTGAATTGGAAGCAAAGATTGCAGAGCTGTCCCGTGAACAAGACCTGGAAGAAGCAAAAAAGAATTGTTTGAATACGTATAAGGTTGAGGGGCCAAAAAAAGGTCAATCTAATTATACTTATATCCGCAGTGTGTCATTTGAACCTTCGTTACGAAATTGTCATGTTTGCCGTATGCAACAGGTTTGTGAAACTGGTGGTGAATCAAAGGGAACGGCAGCAGCCAAAGGTGTTGCAGGTGGTTTAACGGCAGGGGCTTCTGCTGGTACTATGATCAGCCCGGGGTGGGGAACTGCAATTGGTGGTGTAATTGGCGCAGTCGGTGGTGCATTTGTTGGAATGGGTGCCGCAGATGAAAAAGAGTATTGCCAAGAAATCGAATCTTGTGAAGATATTAATATGTAATTCTTAGAGTGGAGAGAGTTATGAAACGTTCTGGATTATTTGGTTCTGTATTTTGTATGTTAGCGGTTTTTGCTGCACAGGATGTGTCTGCGTTGACGAAAAAAACAACAACCGCAAAAAAACAATCTGCCATTCAAAAGGGTACAACAGTCAGTGCCAAGACCGAGGCAAAAGGTTTGTATGACCAGGAGTGCTATGATATCTATTATGGTTGTATGGATCAGTTTTGTATCACTGATAATGAAAGTGGTGGCAGTTGTGCATGCAGTGATTTAAGTATCAAATATGATAAGGAATTTGAGGAAATTAAAGAGCTGTTGAGCAAGGCTGAACATATTTCTACGGTAGAAGTTGAAAAGGTTAAGTTGGGCGCCAATGCAGATATTGTTTTTACAGGTACACGTGAATATGATGAAGACGGTAATTTAAAAGAAATCGAAGATATCGGCAAAGGAACCGAGAGAGAACAACGTCGTGCAGAAATGTTGGCTTTGTGGGATAATATGTATGATGATGAAGATGATGAAGACGTGTTTGAATCTGCGGTCGATTTTTCTTCGTTAAAAGGTGCTAATTTGTATGCTGCTGCTGAAGAATTATGTTTGGAACAGATTCCGGATGAATGTTCAGGGGATATTTCTTTGATTCGAAATTTGTATTCCCGCAGAATTACATCAGATTGCAAGGGATATGAAAATAGTTTAGCACAAAAGAAGGCAGAGGCGGAATTGGCAGTTGCTAATGCCGAAGGGGATGTTCGCCAGGCGTTGAAAGAATCGTTTGATGCAGCCAATAAATATGATCTGGGGCAGTGTATGGTTCAGTTCAAGAAATGTATGCAGACCGAAGATGCCTGTGGTGATAATTGGGAAAATTGCGTTTCAACAATCGCACGTGAAAATATGCAGAATGAGGTTGCAGACAGTACTGCTGGCACCAAGGTTGTGACGATCGATACATACGAATTTACGCCATCGACGATGGAGATTTTAAGCAACAAACGTATTATTTGTGAAAATGTATTGTCAAATTGTGTTGCTGTTCGTGATATGGTTTGGCCAGCTTTTTTGAAAGAGGCAGCCCCAACATTGAAATTGGCAGAAATGCAAGCTGAATCAAATTTCCGTCAATCTTGTTTGACAGATATTTCAACCTGTGTTCAGAAGGCATGTAAGGATGATATTGTGGGCAAGGGTAAAGATACGATGGATGCGTGTTTGTCCCGACCAGATATGGTTCGCAGTTTCTGTAAGGTAGAGATTGACCCGTGTGAACGTATGGAACCATTAATTTGGGGATATGTGAAAGATAAATTGGCGGCGATGCGTGTTGATGCGTGTACACAAGAAGTTAAAGATTGTTTTACTGCGGAGACACGTTGTGGTGAAAATTTTGAAAACTGTATAGGTATGGATTATGATTATATCCATGATATTTGTCCGATTGACAGTCTGGTTGTATGCAAGGCAAATAATCCGGGCTTTTCAATGGATGATTTAGATTCTATGCTGATGGGGCTTTATCTTAACATTGATAACGCTGCAATGGAACAGTGCCAGAATTTGGTAGATGCCAAGATGCAAGAAGTTTGTGGCAGCACAACAGATTGTAATCGATTTGCGTCTGATAATACTATGGGGACTGGCAGTATTCGTTCACAGAAATTAGGTACAACATATCGTGTGACGGGTATGATTTCATTCGGTTCGATAAAAATGGGTGATGCATCCGGTAAAACCCGTGATTCAGACGATGAAAATTTTGATATTTTGGAACCAGGTGAATTAGGTATAAAAGAATATATATCCAAAATACGTGCAAAAAATGCAGAAGTCGAAAATGCAGGTGGTATTATTTCGACAATTGAAGAAGAGTTGAACAATATAGTAGGAACTATTAATCGTACAATCGAAATGATTGAACAGGATCCAAAGATTCAATTCTGTGTCAGTGGACGTAATTTGGAACAGATTACAGGCAAGAAGAATGATGTGACCAGTGCTCGTTTCCCAAATCTGTTAAATCAGGTAAAGATGCAAATAGCAGTTTCTGCCTTGCGCCAGGCCCAAGATAATTATAATAAGAAACTGAATGAAGAGATTGCCAAGGCGACGAAAGACGCATCTGCAGATTTGGCGCAATATATGTGTCAGAAAATTGCAGAAACTGGTGCAATGACATTGGCAACAGTTGAAACAGATTTGATGCCTGCGTACGCGATTTCATATGATGTTGGTGCAGGATTAACTGCAGATGATTTAACAAAAGGTGGGCACGCTGTCTCTCAATTGAGTGGAGTTTCGTTTAAAAATGGCGGTTATTTGGGCAAATCGTCAGCAGATTTGAATGCAGGAACCAAAGAAACCACGGCTGTCTTTAATCGAGAAGAACGTATTTGTCATGTTTGCACAACAACAATTACACAGTCGTGTAAGACGACAGGCAGTAAGTCATGGTTCCACAACAATCGAAATGTTTCGTGTACGACGAACGATCCGGTTGAAAAATGTGAAGACATACCAATGTAGAAGAAGTGGGGCAGATGCCCCGCTTTTTTTATTAATTTATCACATGTTTTTTTGTGAATTTTATGATAGAATAA
Organism: uncultured Alphaproteobacteria bacterium; assembly: GCA_904502245.1. Lineage (GTDB taxonomy): Bacteria > Pseudomonadota > Alphaproteobacteria > Rs-D84 > Rs-D84 > Enterousia. The sequence continues at coordinate 4,817 of CAJGDN010000010.1, forward strand.
TCTTGCTATGGTAAAAAAATCTAAATTTTTGCCCGACAGTGTTTCGGGGGCGTTAAAGGGCCTGGTGGCGCGGACGTTTGGTGGTGTCGTTTGTTTGTTGGGAATTTGGGCGGCGTTGGCATTGTTGCTGTACAATCCATATTTGGATGGTGTGGCGGTGGCCAGTACATTTGGTAATCAATCGCTGATGGGTAATTTTGTTGGCTGTATACGTTTTACTGTGGGTGTGGTTCCGGGGTTGTTCCTGATGCTGTGTCTTGCGCGTTGGGGATTGGTGAAACTGGCGGGGTTGGAAATCAGTGAAACGCCAGAATATAATTTTTTACGCGTGTTTATCACGGTTTGTTTGGGGGCAATTGGGTTTGGATTAATTTCACCAAATGCTACGTATGGTGGTATATTGGGTGCGATTGCCGCTGCAGATTTAACCATGATTATGGGACCTGTTTCTGTTTTGCCTGGTATTTTTGCCTTGGTTGCATTTATGTGGATGGGGGCAACTTTATTGCATATTAAATGGATGCATTTGCGGGCATTTGTAAAAGTTGCATGGCGTTGGTTGCGTTGGTTGGGTACAACGTTCCATTTAGTTCAGTCGTCACGCGCTGTTCCCAATGATAATAATGTGGAAACAACTGTCGAAGAACAGCCAAAATCAGATGAAAAAACAGAGAAGAAAACGCGACGTGGATTGTTGGGACGCAAGGTGGCCAAGGTATCTGCGGCGGTGCCTGTTGCGGCCAAGGCCGAGGTGCCAATGCCCAAAAAAGCACGTGCTGGGTCAATGTATAAGTTGCCAGATACAAAATTATTGGAACGTTCTAATTTTAGTAAATATGTCGTCACACCGGAATTAAAACAAAATGCACGTAGTATGGAGGTGAAATTTGCCCAGTATGGTGTGCGTGGCAAGGTTGTCGGTATTAAGCCGGGACCAATTGTGACACTGTATGAATTTATGCCAGACGATGGTACACGTATGGCAGATGTCAGCAAGACTGTGACCGATATGACACGTGCGATGGCAACAGAAAGTATCCGTATTGCGCATATACCACGTACACAATTAATCGGTGTGGAAATGGTTAATGCAAAACGTCAGACCGTGCGTTATCGTGGTCTGATGGAAGATGAATTGTTTGTAAATACTAAATATAAAATTCCATTGGCATTAGGGGTCGATATCGGTGGTAATCCAATGTACTTTGATTTGGCAAAAATGCCGCACATGTTGGTCGCAGGACGTACAGGATCAGGTAAATCTGTTTTCGTTCAATCAATTATCACGTCAATTGTTTATCATTTTACGCCAGATAAGTGTAAGTTAATTATTATTGACCCAAAGGGTGTTGACTTTGGTTTCTGGGACGATATCCCACATTTGATTACACCGATTGTAAAGTTGGAACCAGAACCAGCAGTGAATGCACTGAAATGGGCCGTGCGCGAAATGGAAGAAAGATACAAGCAATTACAGGTCTTGAATGCCCGCAATATTGAAAGCTATAACGAAATTGCAGCGCAAAAACGTGCCAGCGGCGAAAAAATGACAAAGCAGGTTGCAGTTGGTACAGATCCAGAAACCGGTGAATTGTTATTCGAAACCCAGGAAATCGATTTGTCTGATATGCCATATATGGTCATTATTATTGACGAGGTTGCAGATTTGATGTCTTTGGCACGTAAAGATGTAGAAGCCTGTGTTCAGCGTATCGCGCAAAAGGCACGTGCGGCAGGTATTCATCTGGTTATGGCAACACAACGACCAGACGCGACAACAATTACAGGCGTTATTAAGGCAAACTTCCCAACACGTATTTCTTTCCAGGCGCGAAGCCGTATCGACAGTGTAACGTGTCTGGGTGAAGGTGGGGCAGAACAGTTGTTGGCAATGGGTGATATGTTGTTCAGCGAGGCAGGACGTGTCCCGGTTCGTATACATGGTGCGTTTATTGACGATAAAGAATTAACACAGATTGGTAATTTCTTGCGCAGTCAGGGCGAACCAGAATATGCCGAAGGTGTTACAGATGCCGAAGGGGCAGGTGATGCGTCGGGAATTCCAGGGGCAATCCCAGGTGCAGGTGGCAGTGGGGATAAAGATGCAGACTTGTATGAACGTGCCAAAGAATGTGTTATTCGTGATAAAAAACCAACGATTTCATATATTCAGCGTCGCCTGCAAATTGGATATAACAAGGCGGCAGGCTTTATGGAACGTATGGAACAAGATGGTATTGTGTCTGCACCAGATGTAAATAACAAACGTCATATTTTGTGATAAAAAAAATCCCTGTTTTGGGGATTTTTTTATTTATGTTTTTGGTAATATTGTTCTAATGGATTTAATCTGGGGCTGACGGCCTGGTCGGGTGTTGGAATTTCGCGATTGAATGGAAAGTTGTCATATATCCATTCGGCCGCAGTATTAATATCATGTGTTTTCATATCTGTTATTTTATTTCTTTGTTGAAGTTTAAACGCATCGCACAGGTTTTTTGGCATTTCGGTCAACATTGCGTCACAATTACCATTTATATAATGTTCAATTACTTTTGTTGACATTTTTTCGCGTAATGTGCGTGTTGCATTATTTATTATTTGTATGATACGCATTTTGGTCAGTCCAAATGAATTAGCAATTATTTGTGGGTGCATTCCGCGTGGTGGAAATGGTGTATTCTTTGAACTAAATTTCTTTTTAGATTGAATGTTTGGGGAATAAAATCCGATAAACATCATTAAAATATCATATGTGCGTTTGTCCAATGGAGATAAGATGAAGTCTATATATTCTGATAAAAATTTAGCGTTTGTTGGGTTTTTGAATGCTTTAATTACATGATTGTACATTTCTGGTCCGTAAAGAACATGGATTAATCCAACCTTTGGGAAAAATTCTTGAGTTTGGTCGATTTGTTTGTTCCAGTTCGCCTGTGTTGCTTCAATTGTTTGTTGTTTGTTTATTAGTTTTTGTTTTTGGAACGTTGGTATCTGTGATATTTTATTCAATAATTCCAACAGGGCAGGTGATGTTGGTTGTCCTTTGGTGTTTCGTATTCGCATTATGCATGTGATTTTTGCATATTCGCGTGCTGCATCGCTGCGAATACTTGGTCTGAATCCATTTTTTTCACATTCCAACAGGTATTTCTGTAAAATGTTTGCGTATTTTACATCATTGTTATTGCGTTTGTGTTCAGACCATATTCCCATAATATATGCCTTTTTTTATTGTTCAACCTTTTGAATGACGGCGGTAAATGTGGCTTCGGCTACTTTCTTGCCACCAACAAATGCGATACCATGGAATTTATATAACTTCATTTTTGTTAATAATAATTCAACATGTAATTCCAATTTGTCGCCGGGACGCACCATGTGTGAAAATTTAATCTTTTCCATTGTGGTAAAGTATCCCAACATGTCCTGTCTTTCTTCATCTGTCATGCGTGAAAAAGCAACAAAACATGCAGTTTGCGCCAATGCTTCGACCTGTAGTACGCCGGGCATAATCGGATTGCCGGGGAAATGTCCGTCACACCAGAATTCGTTGTCGCGTACATATTTAACACCAACAGCACTGGTGTCATTGTATTCGCGTACTTCGTCAATCAGGCGCATGTTGCCACGATGTGGTATAATCTTTTCGATTTGTGTTGCGTCAATCATTGTGTATTTCCCCTGGTTATTTCTGTTTGGATAGCATCCAATTTTCAATAATAATTTTTGTTTTTGGTTTTATAAATTTATCAGTTTGCATTTTTTGCAGAATGCGCTTTGGTGGATAAACTTTTTCTGTCCAATATTTTTGATATTGCATTTTATAAACTGTAAATTATTTTTTTGCATTTCTGCGCAGCCATGCATAATGACGCATAAATTCTGTGCCGGGACCTGCTGGATAGCCCATGTGCGATTCACCGTCTGGAATATTGCGGAAAACACCGCTGTTTGCGCCAACAGATACATCGTTGCCAATTTTTACACCGTTTGCAACGCCAACATGCCCGCCCAGTAATGCGCGGTCACCAACAGTTACACCACCAGCAATTCCAACGCCACTGGCCAAGAAGCATTCGCATCCAATTACGACGCCGTGTGCAATTTGACACAGGTTATCAATCTTTGTTCCATCTCCAACACGTGTGTCTGTCATTGCGCCGCGGTCAATACATGTGTTTGCGCCAACAGATACACGTTCGCCCAACACAACACGACCAACGTGTGGGATAAATATGTTTTTGCCGTTTTGACGCGTGTATCCAAATCCGTCTTTGCCAATGACGGCGTTTGCATTAATCACACTGTTTGCGCCAATTGTTGCATTTTCAATATGTGCGCCACTGTGTACAACTGTGCCACGACCCAAAACTACGCCACGACCAATAAATGCCCCAGGGTAAATTTTTACATCTGGTTCAATTGTCGCACCGCGTTCAATTGTCGCAAACTGACCAACGTAGACACTGCGTTTTTTGCGAAAATATACACCGCGATCAATGTGAGCGTTTTTGCTGATGCCGAATCGGGGCTTTTCACGATAGATTTCGCCCAGGATTTTTACAATATTGCCACGTGGACTGTCTGTTATTAACAGTGTCGCACCAACAGGGGCGTGCGCGGCCATTTCTGGTTGAACCAAAATAACCGTTGCGCGCGTGTTTTCCAACACAGATATTGGCAATATTTTAAAAGCGTTGCTGTTCTGTTCAGTTGAATAAAATGCCAATTGCCCCCCGCGGGCATCTGCGATTGGGGCAACGCCACGTACAGGTGCGTTTGCGTCGCCGCGTAATTCCAGACCAAATTTGGCCGCCAATGCGCCGGCTGTGGTTTTGTTTGCCGCCGGACCGAACAAAGATCTTAATATTCTTATCATAGCAAGACTTATTATAGTTAAAAAATTATAGTTTGCCACATTTTTATAGTATTTCAGATTTTGCTTGATTTCCTGCGAATCGGAATATATAATATGTCTGTTCTTAAATAAATTTTTAAGAGCGGGGTTCGGAAACAAACCCCGCTCTTTCAATAAGACATACAATAAACGCGAAGGAGTATATAAATGTCTTTTGTATCTATGCCACGTCAGGATTTGTTGCTAGCGATTGATTCGTTGGCCCAGGAAAAGCAGATTGATCGTGAAATCGTTGTTGAATCATTAGAAGCAGCAATCGCAAAAATTGCAAAACATAAATATGGCGAAGAATTTAATATTACTGCAGAAATTGACCGTAAAAATGGTGCAATTCATGTAAAGCGTTTGTTTGATGTTATTGAATCACCAGAAGCGGCAGGTGAAGAATATGATCCAAATACTATGCTGACAGTTGCACAGGCAAAAAAGTATGCAAAAAATCCAGTTGTTGGTGATGTTGTAGAAGACGCTTTGCCAGAACCTGAATTCGGACGTATGGCATTTCAGACTGCAAAACAAATTATGACAACACGTGTTCGTGATGCAGAAAAAGGTCGCCAGTATGAAGAGTTCAAAGATACAATTGGCGATATTGTCAACGGTGTTGTTAAACGTATTGAATTTGGCAATGTATTTGTTGATATTAACGGTAAAGCAGAAGGCTATATCAAGGGTACAGAATTAATCCCAGGTGAACGTTTGACAGTTGGCGACCGTGTTCGTGCATTGATTATGGATGTTACACGTTCTAATACGGGACCACAGATTTTCTTGACTCGTACACATCCAATGTTTATGGAAAAATTATTCGTTCAGGAAGTTCCAGAAATTTACGAAGGTGTTATTAAAATTAAATCTGTTGCACGTGCACCAGGCTCGCATGCAAAGATTGCAGTTGAAACAGCAGACCCATCAATTGATGCTGTTGGTATGACTGTTGGTATTAAGGGGACGCGTATTCAGCCAGTTATTAACGAATGTCATGGTGAAAAAATCGACGTTATCTTGTATTCCGAAGATCCAGCTGTGTTTATTGTTAACGCAATGCAACCAGCCAAGGTCGCTAAAATTATCGTTGATGAAGATACACGCAGTGCAGCCGTTGTTGTAAACGAAGATCAGCAGTCTTTGGCAATCGGTCGTCGTGGTCAGAATGTTCGTTTGGCGTCACAGTTGACAGGTTGGAATATTGACGTTATGAATGAAACCGAAGAACAAGAACGTCGTGCAAAGGAATTCAAAGAAAAGACAGAATTGTTTATCGGTGGCTTGGACGTTGATGAAATGATTGCCCAATTGCTGATTACCGAAGGTTTCCGTACAATCGAAGAAATTGCGTTTGTTGATATTGCAGAACTGGAAGAAATCGAAGGGTTTAATGCAGAATTGGCAGCGGAATTGCAGAAACGTGCAAAGGATTATTTGGACAAAGTTGAACAGGATTATATTGAAGCAGGTCATAAAATTGGCATGCAGGATGATTTGTTAAACTTTGACTTTATTAAACGTCCAATAATTATGAAATTGGGTCAGGCCGGTATTAAATCACTGGAAGATTTAGCTGATTTGGCAACAGACGAATTGGTTGAAATCTTGGGTGAAGATACGATGAGTAATCGCCTGGCGGGTCGTGTTATTATGAAGGCACGTGAATTGGCGTATGGAATAACCAAAGATAATGAATAAAATATAAAACAGACGGAGTTGTTTAATATGGCAACATTGACACTTGGAAAATCTGTAACAACTGATGCGGTTCGCAGCAAAAAGGGCGACGCGGTGTTCGTAGAACGCCGTCGTCGTGTTGTTGCACCAAACAGCAAGGAATTGCGTGACGAACCAACAACACCAGTTGCACCAAAAAATGCGGCAGATGAAAAACTGCGTGCGGTGTTAGCGGCCGCCAAGGCACGTGAAGAAGAACGTAAAAAACGTGAGGCCGAAGAAGAAGCCGCACGTGCAGCGCGTGCAGCAGAAATTGAACGCGAAAACCGCGAATATGAACAGGTGAAATCACAGTTGGCAGCACGTGAAAATGTCGCCAAAGAAGCTGAAGTCGCAGAAGAACCAGTTGTGACACCAAAGGTGAAACCGGCACAACAACAAAAAGTGTTTACAAACAATGCGGTTGCAGGTGCAAATCGTGGTAAAAACCGTGGTGGGGATGATGAAGATTCGCGTCCAGGTAAGTTTAATAACTTTAAGAAAGATTTTAAAAAGTCTGGAAAAATTCATCTGCATGATATTGTTATGGGGGACGGCGAAGATGATGATGAAATAGGTTTGCGTGGTGCAAATCGTCGTCGGTCTGAGGCGTCTTTGAAACGTTTCCGCGAAAAGGCCCGTGCAGTGTTTACTGTGCCGCAGAAAATTGAACGTGTTGTTAGTCTGGGGGATACGATTACGGTTAAAGACCTGGCGGCAGCAATGGCAGAAAAAGTCGGTAATGTTATCAAAAAACTGATGGATATGGGAATGATGGTTTCTGTTAATCAGTCAATTGATGCAGATACTGCGGAATTAATTGCAGGCGAATTTGGCGCAACAGTTAAACGAGTTGATGTAAAACCATATGCTGATTTGTTAGAACGTGAACCAAATCCAGAAAAAATGACACCGCGTGCCCCGGTTGTTACGGTCGTAGGACACGTTGATCATGGTAAGACATCGTTGTTGGATGCGTTCCGCAATGCAAATGTGGCCGCAGGCGAAGCAGGCGGTATTACCCAGCATGTTTCTTCGTATGAAGTAAAAACAAAATCTGGGCAGATGATTACTTTCCTGGATACGCCGGGACACGAAACATTTACTGCGATGCGCGCACGTGGTGCGCAAATGGCTGATATTGTTGTTTTGGTTGTGGCTGCAAACGATTCGATTATGCCACAGACAATCGAAGCGATTAATCATATCCGTGCAGCCAAAGTTCCGTTTATCGTTGCAATTAATAAAATCGATTTGCCAGAAGCAAATCCAATGCGCGTGAAAACTGACCTGTTGCAACAGGAAGTTCAGGTTGAAGAAATGGGCGGTGATGTTCAGTGTGTTGAAATTTCTGCAACCAAGAAAATTGGTCTGGATAAATTGGAAGAAGCGATTTTATTGCAGGCAGAAATGATGGAATTAAAGGCTGATGCAGAAATGCCGGCCGTCGCATATGTGGTCGAAGCCAAACAGGAAAAAGGTTTGGGGGCGGTTGCAACTGTGTTGATGCGCCATGGCACATTAAAAATTGGCGATGTTTTCGTTGTCGGTGAAACATTTGGACGCGTGCGTGGTTTGATTAATTCTGTTGGTGAACGTGTTAAATCGGTTCGTCCAGGACAGCCAGCGGTTGTTTTGGGACTGAATTCTGTGCCAGGGGCAGGGGATGATTTACGTGTTATGGAAACCGAAGCGCAAACACGCGAAGTTGCAGAATATCGTGCGCAAAAGACCAAGGATAAGGCAAATGCGGTTAAACGTTCTTCATTAGAAGAATTGTTTGCAAAACGTGATGAAACAAAAAAGTTAATGTTGCCAATTATTTTGCGTGCAGACGTACAGGGTTCGGTCGAAGCAATTTCAGATATGGTCAAGGATATTAACACTGATAAGGTTGGTGTTGAAATCTTGTCATCTGGGGTGGGTCAGATTACCGAAGGTGATATACGTTTGGCGACAGCATCTGGTGCGGTTATCATTGCATTTAATGTTCGTGCTGATTCTGTTGTTCGTGATATGGCCCGCAGCAATGGTGTTGATATTCGTTATCACAGTGTTGTTTACCGTATTACAGATGAAATCAAAGAAATATTGTCTGGTAAATTGGCGCCGGAAAAACGCGAAACATTTATCGGATATGCAGATGTTATTGCACTGTTTACCGTTGGCAAAGGTGTTCGTGTTGCAGGATGCCGTATGAGCGAAGGTGTAATTAAAAAAGACGCCTTTGTTCGTTTGCTGCGTAATAATGTTGTTATTTATGATGGCAAGATTGGGCAGCTGCGTCGTGAAAAGAACGAAGTTAAAGAAGTGTCTGGTGGCGTTGAATTCGGTATGTCTTTTGATAAATATAATGATTTAAAAGAAGGCGATCGTGTTGAGTGTTACGAGGTAGAAGAAGTTCGTGCCCAGTTGTAAAAAAAATCCCCCGTCTAGGGGATTTTTTTTTAGTTCAAAAGCAGAATAATTCGATTGCCGCCCGGGGGGTGGTAATGACAAAAAAAGATGAGATGGGGTCCGGTGTTAAGTACCGGAATGACAACAGAAGAACACAAAATGACGAAGGGATTAATTTGCGTTAATCTGTCCCTGGTATGGTGTGTTGCCCTAGCTGTAATTGTAGAAAATGCCAAACCTGGTTGGTGGGGGTGTTTTTGTATTGGGACTTTGTATGACAATAAGTCAAAGTCATGGAATCAGATTTTTTTTGCTGTTTACAGAATAAAAAAACCGGGATAATCCCGGTTTTTTTATTGTTGTGGTAGTTCCCATCCTTCGAAGTTTTCGAGGGCTCTTGTTGAACAAGACTGACCTGACAGTTGTACCGTGCTTCCATACGTTACTTTGATTGACTTGGTTTGATTGTTTGTGGAAATGCCAGTTGCGTCTAATATATAGTGGCCATCGCCGCAATCAAATGTCAATGTATATTCTCTTGGTTTACAGCTTGCTACACCAGACATAGTCTCGTTTACAGAGGTTGCTATTGACCTGTTAGCGGGAAGCGTTGTTGACTTGTCTGTGCCACCTTGTGTAGAATATCCAGGTAAACATTCAAATTTACAATAATATCCAGAATAATAATCACTATAATTGTCGTTAGATACTACGTAGTAAGTATTTGCACCATTTGCACTGGGGTCTTCTACAACCTTACATGTTGGTTTTGGTGCCTCTTTACATTCGTATTTGCCTGGTGCGTAGATTGTTGTTCTCAGTCCAGTTACAAGGCCACCAAAAATTCTATCATCTATTGTATGTATCAAATACTCGCTTGTTTCGTTGTCATAAATTGCGTAGTGGGACACGTTGCATGCAATCTCACATATTGTGCTGCCACTAGCATCTTGGGTCGCTGTAACATCTGCATTATTGACATTTGCGCATGTTCCATAGTTTGCAGTAAGTGTAGTGTCACTTGTGTATGTATATGTAAAGCTGTCGTCTTTGCTGATAGGCGCACCTTTTGCGGTTGTTTGAAAAATTCCAAACGCAGACAGTGACGCAATAATGTGCGACATAAAGTGTTTAAATTTGTACGATAACATTTTTCTCTTTCCTTTCTTGTTTCTGTGTATAATTTTATATGTTCTAGGGATTTTTGTAAAGTAAAAATATTATGTGATTTATTTTGTCTTATTTACTTGATTTTAGCGAAATATGCACTAATATTTGTATGTAACAGAGAATGCGTGCATATTATGTATGCGCGATGGAATTTATCCCGATGTCTTTATTAAATATAATAAAATATCATGGGGCATGGCGCATGGCCACAGATTCACTGTGAATAAAGAAGAAATGGCTTTATTAATAATGAATTTGGTGGTCATGCAATTATAAAAACGTAAAAAAGGATTATAAATGGTAAAAGTACGTGAAAAAAAACCGGCACAAAAACCGGAAAACAAGACGCCAAAGGCACCGGCAAAAAAGAAAAAAGGTGCCACACCAAAAACACCACATGCAATTCGTGGTGAAAATAAACATGAAATTGACGCCAATGATGACAAAGTTTATTTTATGGCGTTGGGGGGGCTGGAACACATTGGCCAGAATATGTATATCTATAAATACCGTGGCAAATATCTGGTTGTGGATTGCGGTATGGGTTTCTTGGATGAAGAAATCGGCGCGGGTGATGTTCAATACTGTGATACAACATGGTTGGAAAAACGCAAAAAAGACGTTGTGGGATTTATTATCACACATGGTCACGAAGATCATATCGGTGCATTAAAATATATTTGGCCAAAATTCAGAAAGCCAATTTATTGCACACGTTTCCCAGCAGAAATTATTCGTCGCACGTTTGCGGGTATTGAACTAGATTTTAACCCAAACAAAGATATTGTTGAATTTGCACATGATGGTGCAACACTGGATATTGCGCCATTTGCGGTGGAAACATTTCATGTTACGCACAGTGTACCTGAGGCACAGATGTTAATTATTAAAACAGGTGCAGGAAAAATTCTGCATACTGGTGACTGGACATTCAATGACGATAATCCAGTCGAAGCCGCAACAGACTTTGTTCGTCTGCAAGAGATTGGTTCGGATCCAAAATTATTGGCATGTATGTGCGATTCCACGAATTCTTCACGTCAAACAAAACAAGTGACCGAGGTTCAGGTTCGTGACGCGTTGACCGAAATTATGAAAAATGCACCAGGGCGCGTTTTTGTAACAGGATATTCACGCAGTCTGGCACGTATTAAAATGTTTTCCCAGGCTGCACGCGCCGCAGGTCGTGTTGCTGCAATTAAAGAACGCAGTAATCCAAATCCTGTGCCGTATGTCGGATTGCCAGAATTTCGTGAAATGGGTATAAAATTTGGATACCTGGATAAAGATGATGTTTATCTGCACAGCGAAATCAAAGACCTGCCGGCAGAAAAACAAGCAATATTCCTGACGGGGTCCCAGGGCGAAAAATTTGCAATGCTGACCCGTCTGTGCCACGGCCAGGTAAAAGAATTAAAATTACAACCAACAGATACGGTTGTTTTCAGTGCTATTATTATTCCAGGTCGCGAACAGGATGTATCGTATATTTATAACAAATTGGCGCGTATGGGTATTAAGACACATACTATCTTTGATACAGATAATCTGCACGCCAGTGGACATGCCGGACGACCAGAATTAGAACGTTTCTATGATATGGTGCATCCGCAGATTTCTGTCCCGATGCACGGTGATTACATCAACGAAATGTTAAACGGTAAAATGGCAATGGAACGTGGCGGTGCAAAACATATGATGGTTGTGCATAATGGCGAAATGATTGCACTGCGTGATGGCGAAGAACCATATGTTGCCGAAACAATCGAAACCAGTTATGTTGTTATGGAAGGCGAAACAGAACGCAGTGCCAACGACCAAGTTTATAAAAACCGCAAGAAAATTGCATCAAATGGTGCGGTATTTGTAACACTGCCGGTTGATAAGCGTGGATTCTTGAAAGGCACACCAGAGGTTTCCAGTGCGGGTGTCTTTGAAACAGATGAAACAGGATTTATGAAACGTCAGATTCAGATAGAGATTACACGCGCAATTGACGGTTTGACAAAAACAGAACGCAAGGATAGAAATAATCTTGTACGTGCAGTTCAAATTGCATCAAACAAGGTTATACGTGCATCACTGGGGGCAGATAAAAAACCACAATACAGTGTACACTTTATCCAGAAATAAAAATCCCCCCAATTGGGGGATTTTTATTTCGTTTTTACTGTTGAAATGACAAAGCGTTTGTTGTCAGCCTGGGCTTTTATTCTGTCACGTTTTAATAATGTGATGCATCGATTTGATAAATCCAAGCGCAGACCATCACTGGTTTCAAGTATCTTTTTTGCGTGTACTTGATATCCGCTGAATTTTTCCATGTGTGGATTTATGCGTGATTTCAATGTTGTATCATATATTATCCAGATTGGTGTCTGGGGTAAATCTTTGTTGTCTGTTACAATACCGTGAATCCCTAATAGGGTGTCATCCAGTAATAATTTTACTTTTGTGTCAAAATGATTAGATAAAACTTTTTTGCCATTTATATAAACGTTGTTGTATGAACCCATTAAATTTGACTTAACGTGTTCAATATATACTGGAATTTCTGAATTTTGTTTTTTGCGTTCTGATTTGTTTGTAGAATTTTCCGTTTGTTGGGTGTTTTGCACCACAGGCAGGGCGGCATGCTGAGAATTTGGTTTAGTCTCCGTTTCTATTATACGTTCTGGGGCCGCGTGTAGCATTTGGGTTATTGTTGCGTTTTGTGCATCGTTTTTGTCTTGGCTGCCCAATGTTAATAGGGGGTGTGTACTTGTTCTGCCGTTTTCTTCAATTAGAATAGTTTCTTTTTTTATTTGAGCTGCCAGAATCTTGGATATGTTTTTTGGTGTGGTTATGATTTTTGTAATGTTTTTGTCTGGGGATATATGCCAAGTAGGCACAAGATTATCGCGATGCTTCTGTGCGTATAATTCATGCGTTTTGGCAGAATATAAAATTATTGCCATGCCTGGTTTTGTTTCAGAAATTATTTCACCTGTGGCATAGTTTATTATGTATAACGTAAACTTTATGTCGTCTAGGGCCTTGCGTATTACGGTCATTTTTGTTTTTGTATCAATCAGGCATACTTCATATGGTTGTTTCGCGCCGATTAACAAATTACTGTTGGTTTTGTTGTTATTAAAACTTAGTGCGTAATTACCACTGGTGGTTGGAATGGAATACAGCGGAAATAATCTTTCGGGTGTTTCTGGGGTGGTGTTTTGTAAAATAGATTGTTTTTGTGTTGTGTTATTTTTGCCCACGAATGCTTGTGTTGTTGCATCATAACCAGGAAATGCAGCAGCCAATGCATCATTTAGTGATGGTTCAATTGGTAATTTTCGTGCAATGCGGTAATAGTATGCCATACGCAGATTTTGATTGGATGCATTTGACCAATTGGTGCGTGTGGTTTTCTTCTTTGGGGTACTTTTTTGTTCCAGCGCGGTCGCCATTTCTGCGGGGATGGGCTGACCGGTTCTTTTGCGATAGTTTATAGCGGTTTGTAAACTTTTTTTTGATTGTTTTGACCAATCGATTTCTGTTGTTGAAAATGTGTCTGTTTGTGCATCATAGTTTGAAAAACGTTTTTGCAGTTCCGCAATTAAATCTGGTTCAAGTGGATGACCGTCGCGACGACGGTTCTGGCGCGCAGCCCTTAGTTGTGTATCGGTTGCGTTTGCCCAATCGGTATTTTTTGTGCTGCGACGTATGATTTTTTTGATTTCCGGATTAAATGTAGGAAAACGTTCTGTTAGTGCGGCAGACAGTTCAGGTTCAATGTCATGTCCACGTGTTCTGTGTTCGCGTAGTGCACTGTATAATGCGGCATCAGATTTTTTTATCCAATATTCTTTGGTTCTGTGGTATTTTTTGCTCGTAAATCTATCTGTTTTTGAATCATAGTTTGAAAAACGTTTCTGCAGTTCCGCAATTAAATCTGGTTCAAGTGGATACCCGTCGCGCCGACGGTTTAGGCGCGCAGTTCTTACTTGCGTATCAGTTGCATTTGCCCAATCTGTGATTTGTTTGTGAGGTGAATGCGTTTTTGTTTGTTCCTGTACAGGTTCTTTTTTTTCAGGAATTGTTATTACTGTGTTTTGCATTATGTCATATGTAATTTTCTGTGTGATAGCAATGCTTAATTCAGCAATATTTTCCTGTAATTTTTTTATAGCAGCAGAAACGGCGGGATCGTTCATTAAATTATCCAAAATGTATTTCATATCAAATGTTTTTTTTGCAGTCATTTTATATGCCCTTTGTTCGCGTTGTTTCTCTTTTTCCCCCCCCTTTTTTTTGTTTGGATTTTAATTATTTCTTCTTTTTATCGTCTGTTTTAAATTGAATGTCGCGTAATTTTTTGTATTCGCCATTCAGTTTGCACAGTTCTGCATCGGTACCCATTTCAACAATTTCACCATTTTTAATTACGCATATGATGTCTGCATCAAGAATTGTTGACAGACGGTGCGCGATAACGAATGTTGTACGGCCCTGCATTAATTCATTCAAGGCAGATTGAATTAATTTTTCGCTTTCTGTGTCCAGCGCAGATGTTGCTTCGTCCAATAACAATATGGGTGCGTCTTTTAATATCGCGCGTGCAATTGCAATACGTTGTTTTTGACCGCCAGATAACAGACCGCCACCTTCGCCCACAGATGTTTTGTATCCTTCTGGAAATTCGTTAATAAAACCATCCGCGTTTGCAGCGCGTGCAGCCGCAACAACCATTTCATGTGTTGCATCCGGGTTGCCGTATTTAATGTTATCTTCGATGGAACCATTGAATAAGAATACGGATTGTGAAACCTCGGCTATATTTTGACGCAGAGATTTAAGCGTGTATTTGCGTATGTCTGTTTTGTTAATTGTTATTTTCCCAATTTGTGGATCGTAAAAACGTTCTAATAAATTAAATAATGTTGTTTTCCCGCCACCTGATGGTCCGACCAGTGCGCATACCTTGCCTGCGGGTACATTCAGGTTCAGATTTTTGATAACAGGTTCATTTGGATTGTATGCAAATGACACATCGTGGAATCCAACAGACATTTTTTTTGCTGTCAAATCGCGTGCATCGGGTGCATCGGTGATGTCTGGTTTGCTGTCCAGGAAACCAAACAGTATTTCAGCTGCAAGCAATCCATGTTGTAGTGTATCGCCGGTGCCGGTAATGCTTTTTGCGGGTTTATATGCCGCGGTCAATGCCAGCAGGAATGCAGTGAAATCACCAGTTGTGATTGCGCCGCTGGAAATAAAATGACCGCCCATAATCATGGCAATACACAGTCCAATTGAAATCATGAATTCCATTAATGGTGAACGAAGGGCATTGGCCTGGGTGCTTTTATATGCATTTATGACAGAAGAATTTAATACGCGGGCAAAGTTTTTTTCTTCGCGTTCTTCGGCGGCAAATGCCTGGATTGTCTTAATTCCGTGTAATGTTTGATTTAATTGTTGTGAAACATTATTTGCAATACCGAATGATTGACGCGACAGTTTGCGACGTTTGCGCATAATGACAACCATTGGAATCATAATTGCTGGTGCCAGAAACATTAATACGATACACATCTGATGTGCATAATAGAACATTAACGCTAATGTCATAATTAACGTTGCGACGTTTTGTACAATTTTAATAACTGTTCCTGTTACCAGATTAAGTACTGCGCTTGCCTGGATGCCAAAATAGTTTAAATTTTTTCCAATGCCATCGCCATAAAATCGTGCCAGGTTCATGTGGGTCATGTGGTGGTAAATCTTTTTTTGTAGATTTGCGCTGGCCAACAAACCTCCTTTGGACATGATTAATGCTTTGGCATAGGTAAATGTTCCCTTGGCGCCAAATGCGACAATGACCTGAATTCCCAGCCAATATATGGCAGACATGCTTTTTTCAATGAATGCTTTGTCTACAACCTGTTGGACCAGGGTGATTGTATAAGCCTCGGCCCCGGCAGCCAGGACAGTAAATATTATACCTGCGGCCAGCCATTTCCAATATGGTGCGCCAACTTCGCGCCATACACGTCCATACAATGACCATTTAATGCGGCCGTTTGATTCGTCACCTTTGATAAAGGACTTTATTTTATTAGATATTTTTTTCATAGCAATTGTATTATAGAACGCGTTGTGGGGTATGTAAAGTTCAATTTATTTGATGTTTATTAAGGCGAAACGCTTTTGGGATTGTATTAAACGTAAAATTGCGCCCCAATCCTTGTATTGGTCAATAAAACTGTGTCGAGAATTCTTGAAAACAACAAATTTCCACAAATGACCGTTATTGCCGTTGCGCAGTGTTAGAAATTTTTTTCGCAGTTCTTCTGGTGGCGATTTTTTATCGCGACCGCCAGCAACCAGTGTGATAGGAATATTGTATTTATTCATCAGTTCTGGACAGAATTTTACCGAATCTATATCATCATAAAATGTTGGCAAAATTGATATCTTTGAAAGTTTCCCATTTGGGTGTGGTTCGTGTGGACTGTTGATTCCGATAACGGATTTCTTGAATGTTTCGTCATCAATTTCATTTTTATATATGAATCTTTTGTAAAAGTCCTGGATATAAGTTGTGAAGCTGTGGTCCAGGTATGGCGCAAACATAACAGATGCACTGAAACGTAGTTTTTTGTGTTCACGGATGCGTTTGTTATAAATCTCAAAGGTTCCTGTTGCGCCTGCGCTGTGTCCAATCAGACATGAATATGTATATTTCTTTTGTTTTACGTCTTTTTCTATTACATCCAGACCTGTGTCAATTAGGTTTATGTATTCATTAAATGTATGTTTTTCCGCCAATTCTTGTGATGTATCAGGCAAAAAATCACCCAGAAAGGTATCCAGACAATATATATCATGTTTGTTCATCATTGCCCAGTATTCAATAACCTTCATTAATGGTTCGGTGCGCGTATTAGATGCCAGTCCCGGAATTAATATCAGACAATTGTTCGAAGGTGTAGCGCCAATGGCATAATGTGTAACATGACCAATGGTTTTGTTTTCTGTTCGCGAACTAAATTTCATTTCCCATGCAAAATGTTGGTCCTTTAATTCTTTTAGGACGTCAGAATAGTTGTCAGGGATAAATGTATATTTGTGTGGTGTCTGCATGTTTATAACTTTTTTGAATTTATTTTATACAAAAAATACGTATTGTCAACAAAAAATAGAACTATTAATTTCTTGTTGACATTTGTTTTTATATTGTATAAAATGCATTCGCTTTCATGATGAAAGTGCAAAGTTTTGGGGTTGTAGCTCAGTTGGTAGAGCACCTGCTTTGCAAGCAGGGGGTCGTCAGTTCGAGCCTGATCAGCTCCACCAAAACAAAAAGGGAAGGGGACGAAAGTCCCTTTCTTTGGTTTAACAGATAAAGAATGCGTTAAAGGGGGTGAATACATATGGTTAAGGTTCTGGTTCGTGATAATAACGTAGAACAGGCTTTGCGCGTTGCAAAACGTAAGTCACAGAAAGAAGGTCTGTATCGCGAAATGAAAGAACGTCAGCGTTATGAAAAACCAACAACAAAACGCAAACGTTTGAAAGAAGAAGCCGTTCGTAACGAAAAGAAACGTCAGTCAAAACAACGTATGGTTTTCGGTTTCTAAATTTATTAAATCCGCCAAATGGCGGATTTTTTGTTTTCTAAAAAATCCCACCAAATGGTGGGTGTTTTTTTTATTTGTCTTTTTCTTTATCTTCCCCCAGACCAATTGTGTTTTTTATTGGTTCGACAATTGTTTCTTTAATTGGGGCAACAATTGATTCCTTGATAGGGTCGACAATTGATTCTTTGGCGCTGTCCAGCGTTCTGATAAGTGCACGGCGAATTTTGCCACTGATTGTCATGGGCAGGCTGTCTACAAATTCAATTACGCGTGGGCATTTATAGTGCGCTGTGCGTGATTTAACATGGTTTTGCAATTGTCGAATCAGGATTTCTGTTGCCTGGAAATATTTGTTCAGGACAATTGTTGCCTTGACCGCCTGGCCACGTGCAGGGTCCAGGACGCCAGTAACTGCAACTTCACGGACAGATGGGTGTTCCAACAGGACGCTTTCAACCTCAAACGGGCTGACGCGATAGCCACTGGTTTTGATTAAATCATCGTTACGACCAACGAACCAATAATATCCATCCGAATCGCGGTATGCGATATCGCCGGTATGATAGAAGCCGTCGCGTGATACACTGGCAGTTAATTTTTCATTTTTGTGATATCCTTTGAATAAACCCAGGGGCCATCCGTTTTTTAATGAAATGCAGATTTCACCAACGGTATCATTGTCTGTAATTGTGCGACCGCGTTCATCGCGCAGTACAATGTCCCAACCCGCCGCTGGCATTCCCATGGAACCAGGTTTGGGTTCTATCCACTGGTTATTAAACAGTAAGACGCATGTTTCTGTTTGGCCAAATCCTTCGCGCAGTTTTATGCTGGTGGCATCCAGGAAGCGTTCGTAAACTTCGGGGTTTAGGGCTTCGCCAGCAATTTCTGCTTTGCGCAGGGATGACAGGTCGTAATGCGACATATTGGCATGAATCATCATTTTGTATGCGGTTGGTGGCGCACAGAATGATGTTATTTTGTTTTCGGATATTGCCGTTAGCAGGTCGTGTGCAGTAAAAACACGCGAAAAATCAAATACGAATACTGTTGCGCCCGCTAACCATTGACCATACATTTTGCCCCATGAACATTTTGCCCAGCCCGATTCTGACAGGGTAAAGTGTATGTCGTCGTCACCCAGTTGTTGCCAAAACACCGCGGTGTTTATATGTCCCAGTGGATATGCAAAATTATGCGCAACCATCTTGGGCATGTCGGTGGTGCCACTGGTGAAATATACGACCATTGTGTCATTGTTTTCATTGGGGACGCGATCAAATGTGGCCGGATATGTTTCGCATGCGTTTGCAATTTCAGAACAATTAATTAATTGAATTTTTTCGTTGTCGTTAATTGCGTTTTTTATTTCGTTAATAATTACACCGTCGTCAAATGCGATAACTGCATGGCAATCTGCCATGTCCAGGCGATATTTTATGTCTTCGGTTTTTAATTGGTTTGTTGATGGAATTGGAATTGCACCCATTTTGTGCATTGCCATCATGATAATCCAATATTCCCAACGGCGACGCATAAACAGCAGGGCGGTATCCCCGCGTTTCAGACCGCGTGCAGTTAAAAAGTTCGCCACCCGATTAGACATTTCGGATAACATTTTAAAAGTGATTGTTTTTTTCTCGCCGTTGTCATTTACCCACAAAACTGCAACTTTGTCTGGTGTTTCGTTTGCGATTTCATCAACAACATCGTATGCAAAGTTAAAGTTTTCAGGAATGTTTGGTTTGGCGTTTTGAACATAATCATCATAATTTTCAAATACATCTTTGTTCAAGAATCGTTTTGCAAACATCTTTCTTTCCTTTTTTTGTTATGCAGAAATAAATATAATGCACATATGGTGAATTACAAATAAAAAATGAAATTTAAGGATTGATTTTTTTGCGAATAAGTCGCATAATCTGCGACGCAGTTGTTTGCGGAGTATAGCTCAGCCTGGTAGAGCGCTACGTTCGGGACGTAGAGGTCGTGGGGTCGTAGCCCACTACTCCGACCATTCATTCTTTCCCTGTTTTCTGCGTATTACATTTGTTTTTACCTCTTTGTTTTATTGTGTTTATTTGTTTGTTTTTTTGCTTTTTGGAGCAAATTTGGAGCACTTTTCATTTTCTTTATACTTTTACTTGCTGTAATTAGACATTGTGTATTTATAACATGCTGACAATTTCTCTCTTACCCAGTTGTCAATATCTTCGCGGTAATACACTGTGTTACGCCCCCATTTTCTAAACATTGGTGCTTGACCGCGCGCTCTCAGTTTTTCAATTTGTTTTTTGGACATTGGCAGACCATATACTGTGTTTAAATAGTCTACCAATGCTTTTTCTGTAATACATTTAGTTTCGGTGTTCATAAATGGTTCTCTTTCTTGTTTTTGTATTCTTGTTCAGCTTTTTCAGCCCCTTTATTTAGTAGTAGTTGTATTTCATTAGAGACCACATTCGCTCTTTCAATCAATTTTTCAGACCGGTTATGCGCAGATATCCCCTCAACATCGCCTTTTTTATGTCCCAATAAGCCCTCGATTTGTACATCTGAAAAATCTAAATCGTTGCAGCGGGTTGCAAAGGAGTGTCGCAAACCGTGCAGGGTCAGATTTAATAACGGATTGAGCATTGCTGTATTTTCTGCGTTATTGTCTTTCATTTTGCATATCTCTTTTAACGCTTTTAAACAATCCTGTCGATGTGTACCGATTTTGGTCTCGCTGGGGAATAAATGGTCGCTTGTTCTTTTAGCGTACATCTGTTCTAACAACTGTTTCGCCGCAATCCCAAAAATCCGATTTTGCTGTCCATCCGTTGTCTTGGTTTGAGCAAAAGAAAAATATTGTTGTGCAAAATTTACTCTGTCCCAAGTCAACCCTAGTAATTCATTTTTTCTGCAACCAGTTAAAGCGAGCAACTTTATTACATTTACACTCTGCACATCGCTATCTTTTTGTTCTAATTCTTTCATTCTTAGTGCCTGTCCAAGATTTATATAACCGTCCGGCTCTAGGTAGGCAGTTTCTTTTTTGATATGCTTGATTTTTTTGAACTTCCTTGTATTCATTGGGTTTTCGGCAATCATGTCATGGTCTTCAGCAAAATTAAGTATAGTTTTAAGCATTTCCATAACTCGTTTTGCGCATCCTGTTCCACCAGTTATTTTGATATACGAATGTGGGTTTGACGGATTCTTGTAACCAGCAATTACAATTTTTTTGTCGCCTGTGGCAATGGCTGTCTGTAAATCCATAATATCTTGTGCGGTCAAATCAGATAAACGTATCCCCCCAATTATAGGTAAAACGTGTCGGTTGATTCTGCTTTTGTCCAACAGCCTGGTACTTTCGCGCATTTGGTGTTCAGCGATATATTTGTCGCACACATCTTTAATCGTGAATTTTGTATATTTTTTAGAATCAGGAATGTTGCCTAATTTTACTGTTGGTTTGAATTCGTCTAATCGTTGGCGTGCTTCATTAACTGACATATTTTTGGTTCTGCCAATTGTATGTGTTTTATTTCTGCCGCATTTGTCTCTATATTTATAAAAAAACGTTGCGCTGGCTTTGCCGATGCGTATTCCAAACCCAGTGGTTTTTGTATCCCATACGCAGCTAGGTTGTGCGATTCCTAATTCTATTTGTTGATTGATTTTGTTTACCAATGATTGGCTGATGGTACTTTTTTCTGTCATTATTCTATTCTTTGTTTGGTTTTTGTTGAATTTTCGTCCCAAACAAGCTAGAATGACTTTTGCGGTAGA
>CAJGDN010000011.1 GCA_904502245.1 uncultured Alphaproteobacteria bacterium
ATAACGCTGCCGCCTTTACCAATAACTTCGCGAACTTTGTCTGGATTGATTTTCATAGCATATGCCTGTGGTGCATATTCAGAAACATTTGCGCGTGGCTTTTTGATTGCTTTTTCAATCTTGCCCAAGATGTGCATACGGCCATCTTTTGCCTGGGCCAATGCGCGTTCCATAATTTCAAATGTGATAGATGTAATTTTAATATCCATCTGCAATGCTGTTACACCCTGGTCTGTACCTGTAACCTTAAAGTCCATGTCACCCAAGTGGTCTTCGTCGCCCAAGATGTCTGTCAAGATTGCGTAATCGTCGCCTTCTTTAATCAGCCCCATCGCGATACCTGCAACTGGACGTTTCATTGGTACACCACCGTCCATCATTGCCAATGTCGCACCACATGTTGTCGCCATTGAAGACGAACCATTCGATTCCAAGATGTCTGACACAATGCGAATTACATAGTCAAATTCGCTACGTGTTGGTACCATTGGATGAACCGCACGCCATGCCAAATTACCGTGACCAATTTCACGACGACCTGGGGATTTCAAACCTTTGCATTCACCAACAGAATAGCCTGGGAAATTATAGTTCAAAATAAAGTCGCGTTCTTCGGCGCCATCCAATGATTCAATTGGCAATGCGTCTTTGCCACCACCCAATGTTAATGATACCAACGCCTGGGTTTCACCGCGCGTAAACAGTGCAGAACCATGTGCGCGTGGCAATACACCTAATTCAATTTCAATTGGACGAACTGTTTTATTATCACGACCGTCGATACGTGGTTTACCCGCCAAAATATTGCCACGCATAATACGTGCAGTCAGATTTTCAATAACTTCGTCTGCCCATGATTCCAGTGTAGATGCCGCACGTTCGGATTCTGGGAACAATTCTGGAATTTGTGCCTTAGCCATTTTATGGATTTCAGACAATGTTTCCAGGCGAACTAATTTTTCTTTGATTTGCAGCGCTTCTTCGATTGCAGGTGCAAATGATTCAAATTCTGATTCCATTGTCAATTGTTCCTGGGTCTTTTCAGGCACATCCCAGCGTTCTTTGCCTGCAGCGCCCGCCAATTCGTTAATTGCACGGATAACATCCTGTTGCGCATCAAAACCAAATTTTACCGCGCCCAGAACAGTTGCTTCGTCCAATTCGCCAATTTCAGATTCAACCATCAAAACACCATCTTTGGTCGCAGCAACAACCAAATCCATTTCTGATTCTTCTGTTGCCTTTTTTGATGGGTTCAAGATATATTTGCCGTCTGCATAACCGACACGCGCCGCACCAATTGGTCCCTGGAATGGAACACCAGATAATGCCAATGCCGCTGATGACGCAATCATCGCGACGATGTCAGGCTGATTCTTTTTATCGTATGAAAATACCTGGGCAATAATCTGAACCTTGTTCTTGAATGTTTCTGGGAACAAAGGACGAATTGGACGGTCAATCAAACGCGCAGTTAATGTTTCGGCAGTTGATGCCTTGCCTTCGCGTCTGTCGCGTGAACCTGGAATACGACCCGCAGATGCAAATTTTTCCTGGTAATCAACGGTTAATGGAAAGAAATCTTGACCTTCGACCGCAGATTTTTCTGCACAAACTGTTGCCAAAACCATTGTTCCACCCATTGTTGCCAAAACAGAACCATTTGCCTGCTTTGCCATACGACCTGTTTCCAAACGCAATGTTTCATCACCGTATGGAATTTCAACTGCGATTGGGTTGTTTAATTTTGATGTTTTTTCATCTTTTCCAAATAAACCAAATAACATTTGTTTACTCCATTTTTTGTTACTTTCATCATGCGAAGAAAAATCATTCGTTTCTGCATCCTGATATATTCCCAGATGCACAAAGGAACAATTTCATCTTCGCCCCATAAATTATAAAGCATATTTACCCCTTTGCAAGGTAAAGTTGTATGAAAAAACGCCCAAAGGGGCGTTTGTTTAATCATACGGATTTTCTGATTTTTCATATTCAATCACAACCGGCAGATGTTCCCAATGCAGGGCCGTTGCAATACCGCGTCGCAGATACCGTGTGTACGATTCCGGAATATCAGAAGCGCCACCAACATTTATCGTTATACGCATTGGATGACGACCGGTTTGACGCGCAAATTTTATCTTCATAGGACGTTTCAGGCGCGACAATGGTGGCTGACGGTCAGATACCAATTTTTCAACGATTCTGTTTATCAGGCTGGTTGGTGCCTGGGCAGATGATATATCCCATTGTTCATAAATTCGGCGGAACATATTCTGGACGCCCGTCCCTGTTTCCGCAGATACCGCCAAAATCATCGGTTTGATAATCTGGTGGAATGAATTTGAAAACTGATGCTTTAATTTTAATAACTTTTCATCACGCAGTTCTGGTTCAACCAAATCCCATTTGTTTAATGCGACACACAGAATTTTACCCGCATTATAAACACGTGCAGCAATCCCCAGGGCCTGATTTTCAATATTACGCGTTGCATCAACCATCAATATAACAACATCCGCCTTTTCAATCGCATCCAACGATTTTAATGCAGACAACGTTTCAACATCATCGGTTACACCCGCCTTGCGACGCAGACCGGCGGTATCCATCAGCACAATATCACGACCATAGAATTTCGTTGGGATTTTAACCGTATCACGCGTAACGCCCGGCATATCCATAACAATTTGGCGTTTTTCCCCCAATACACGGTTAACAAATGTCGATTTTCCAACATTTGGTTGACCCAGTATTGCAATTTTTACACGCGTATCTGTTTCGCGTTCAGGCGCATCTTTGTTTGCATCTTCGCCGGCGATTTTATCCAAGAATTCATAAATATAATCAAACCCACGTTTGTGTTCAGCAGATACCAAAACAGGTTCACCAAACCCCAGTTTATAAAAATCATGAATATTCGCCAGGCGT
This sequence comes from uncultured Alphaproteobacteria bacterium, assembly GCA_904502245.1. GTDB lineage: Bacteria > Pseudomonadota > Alphaproteobacteria > Rs-D84 > Rs-D84 > Enterousia. The sequence continues at coordinate 2,935 of CAJGDN010000011.1, forward strand.
TTTTCCGATTCGCTTTTGTTTATCAGCAACAGTATTGGCGCACGTGTTTTGCGGCGTACCAATTTTGCCCAATCGATGTCTTCGTTTGTTAATCCAACACGACCATCAACAACAAATAAAATTGCATCTGCATTTGACACCGCATCAATTGCCATGTTGGTTGAATCCAGCGCAATCCCAGAATTCGCGCGTTCCAGGCCAGCCGTGTCATACAGCGAATATGGCCGGTCGCGAAAAGTACCAGAAATTGTGTCGCGTGTTACACCTGGTCGGTCATGAACCAGGGCATCACGGGTCCCCGTCAGGGCATTAAATAAAGTTGACTTTCCCGTATTTGGGCGTCCAACGATTGCTATCTTTATCATAACTTTTTTCCATTGATTTTTTGTAATTATAAAGCAAAAATAGAAATAATCAAATCAGGGGCGAAAATATGATAAAAAAATTCAAGAACGCATTTAACCATGTTCGCAATGTTATTGTGAATCCAAAACGTTTCTTTACCAAAATTGTCGCAGACGGCAACATGGAAGAATCTATGTTAAAGGCTTTTCTGTATGGTCTGTTGGGCGGATGCTTGGTTTTATTAATCAGACTGATTGGTGGCGCGACAATTACATTGGGTTCAATATTTACTGCAATTGTTATCGTTCCGGTTTTGGCGGTGGCATTGTTGTTCGTTATGGGCGGATTGATGATGTTGGTGTCTGAAATAACCGGGGGGGAACGCGATTGGGAAATTGCGATTAAAGGGCTGGCGTCTATATTCTTTATCTATCCGGCAATTTTGGTTCTGAACGCATTGGCATTTAATTGTGTGTCGATGTGGGTAATCAGTTTGTTGGTTGATATTTATATACTGTTCCTGTTTTATAACATTTCGCTGTATTGTATGCGTGGAAAACGTGGGAACGTTATCCTGGTAATTGGTGTGTTGGCGTTATTTTTGCTGACTGTGTATATGACAGATTATCGAATTGGATGGTTCATGTTAAAGAATACCAGTGCAACACTTGCATGTTTGTTATAAAAAATGCCCCAACGGGGCGTTTTTTTATGATATAATATTTCAGAACACACAAAAGCGAGAGAGAGCATGAAGAAAAAACAAACGGAAGAATTTATTATATCGCTGAAAGGAATAAATAAAAGTTTCCCATTGGAACTGGGGGGTGAACAACAGGTTTTATTTGATATAAATATTGATGTTCGCGCAGGTGAGTTTGTTGCGATTATGGGGCCATCTGGGTCTGGGAAATCGACATGCATGAACATTATTGGCGCGTTGGATATACCAACCTCTGGTGTGTACGAACTGTATGGGCGCGACGTAACAGGTTTGACATCTGACGAACTGGCCGTTGTGCGTAATGAACATATCGGATTTGTGTTCCAGCAATTTAATCTGCTGTCTAAACGCAGCGTCTTGGACAATGTTATGTTGCCATTGATGTATCGCGGTCTGCCAATGGATGAACGTATATCACGTGCACGCGAAATGTTGAAACGGGTGGGGTTGGAAAAATTTGAATCGTATCTGCCAACACAGTTGTCGGGCGGTATGAAACAACGCGTTGCAATTGCACGCGCATTGGCTGGAAATCCAAAATTGATTTTAGCAGACGAACCAACAGGTGCACTGGACAGTAAAATGGGCAATGAAATTTTACAGTTCTTTAAGCAGCTGAATCGTGATTTAGGTATCACAATCGTAATGATTACCCACGAATTTGATATTGCGCGATACGCACAACGTTTAATCCACATTCGCGACGGGCGCATTAATTATGACGGCCCAATTCCACGCGATGACAGAAATTTATAATCAGTGCAAGGGAGAATGAATAATGACAATTGGTGATATTTTAAAGGAATCATGGCTGTCAATCAGTGGTAATAAAATCCGTTCATTTTTAACAGTCTTAGGAATTATTATCGGTGTTATGGCGGTTGTAATTATGGTTGCGGTTGGCGAAACCGTTCAAAATGAAATTACCGGGCAATTTTCATCGTTGGGAACAAACACAATTATGATACGTGCCGGTGCGGCACAAAGCGCAGGCGTCAGAACAGGAAACAGAAATACATTAACAATCCAGGACGCAGAATTTATTGGTAAACTGCCCGATGTTATGGCGGTTTCACCAGTACAGAACGGCATGGCCCAGGCGATTTATGGGAATAAAAACTGGTCTACGTCAATGATTGGTGTTTATCCAGATTATACAACCGTTCAAAACATAGAAATGGAATATGGAACATTCTTTGACATGTCCGCGGTACGCAATGCGTCAACGTATGCGGTTATTGGCCCAGAAACAGCCGAACAATTAGGTCTGCCGAAAAATCCAGTTGGTGAAATCGTACGTGTTCAAAACACCCCGTTTGTAATTATCGGCGTAACCAAGGCCAAGGGCGATTCTGCAATGGGCAGCCAGGACGATATGATTTTAATTCCAATCACAACACTAAAAAAGCGTTTACAGGGATCACGCTTTCCAAATTCTGTTAATATGGTTGCATTAAAACTGTTTGCAGATTCGGATAATAACATGGCGATTGAACAAATCAGCGCACTGTTGCGTCAACGTCACAGATTAAAAGATGATGCGGATGATGATTTCCAAATTATGGATATGAAGCAAATTATGGAAACAATGAATACAGTAACAGGATATCTGAAACTGTTATTGATTGCGATTGCAGCAGTATCGCTGTTGGTTGGCGCAATTGGTATTATGAACATGATGCTGGTATCGGTTGCAGAACGCACCCGCGAAATCGGTATACGAAAAGCAATTGGCGCGCGTGAACGTATGATTATCATTCAGTTCCTGTCAGAATCTGTTTTGATTTCATTTATTGGTTCAATGATTGGTCTGGTCGTTGGGGTTGGCCTGTCCCAGGGTATTGGGCGATTTATATTGGGATATAACGTTCCATTCAGTATATGGCCGGTCGTACTGTCCGTATCGGTTGCGGTGATTGTCGGATTATCATCAGGCGTAATGCCAGCGATGAAGGCAGCCAAACTTAATCCGATTGATAGTTTACGCCACGAATAAAAAAAGACGCCCTGCGGGGCGTTTTTTTTATAACCTGGGGAGGGACAACAGGTTTGATAGCCAATGATGCTTTCTGGACTTATTTACTGCGTGTTGTGCACGTTTTTTTGGGGTGGGCTTGCTCTTGCCTGCGCAGTGGTGATAAAAATTACAGATTTTTGTATTTTTATACTGATGTACATAACAATCCCTGTTCATGCATGAAATTAGTGTAAAGATTTCTGTAAGAATTTGAATACATAACCTGGGGCCCGCTGTCAAGTCGCGGGATGACAAAGGGTATGCTCCTTAACCCCTGCCCTGACACGAACTGCCCCGCGCACAGGCGGGGATTTTTACCCTGTCCGCTGCCCACCCAATCCCCAGGGGACGCAAACGCGCCACAGCGATTGTGTATATGTAAAAAAAAATCCCCCGATTGGGGGGGGATTTTTTTATATGGTTGATTATTCCATGCTGGTTGCAACAACGTCACCATATTTACCGATTTCTTCGGCGCCGATATAGCAATGAATCTTGGAACCAATGTTGTCCATAAATTCTTTGATTGCCGCCTGTTCGGCCTGGGAAACCTGTTGCTTTTGGATTTCATCAACAATATGGTAACCCAATGCGGCACCACCGGCTGCACCGATTATACCACCGGCGATTGCACCACCCAGCTTTTTCTTTTCTTTTTCGGTATCAACCGCACTTTCACACGAAATACTTAATGCATCCAGTGCTGTTTCCGCGTTTGATTTGCTGTATACAGATTGATCATAGTAACCATCGGTATTATAATATTTGCCACTTGACGTTTTTTTTGTACCTGCTTCTTTTATTGCTTTACTTGCACTATCGATTACAGATGACTTTACATCCAACTTTTTTGCTGCACTAATCGCTGAATTCAGGTATATTGACGCGTTCCCAGCGCTTTTTTCGGTCAATTGCTCCTTGGCCAGTTCCACATATTTTGTGCACTGTTTGGAATAGTCAGAGTCTGTTTTTTTATCTTTGTTATTTTTTACGCCACCCAGACCACCGAATGTATCGCCATGCTGAATCTTGTCCCCCAGGAATATACCACCGGTTCCCAGACCCAATGCGCCCGCAGCCGCAGTCCACCATTTCAGGTTGCCGTACTGTGATGCCTGTTTTTCCGCAGCGGCGTCTTCACCAACCTTGTTGGCCAATGCTTCTAATTCAGACGCAGGTATCCATGAACCACATGTGAACGCGTCACCGGCGGCAAAGTATGCGGTCGCCCAATCTTTACCCGCAGTCAATGCATTCTGGATATATTTATCGTCTGATTGCAATGTTACGCGCACGCGACAGAATGAACCATACAATTCATTACTGGCCACGAACTGGTTCGGTTTCAGACCCGCAGATGGGTATTCGGTTGGAACCTTGTTCGATTTCAGTTTCGCCCACATAAATGCAGACCCCATATCTTTGTTGCCCATGACGCCACCAGAACTGTTCATCTGCATGCACATATTCTGCTGCTTGGTCAATTTAGCGTTATATTTTGCCTGGGCTTCGATTTCTAGATCATAAATCAGGTCTTTGAATAACGTATTTGCCGCCTGGGACTGAACATATGTATCATACCCAATTACAACAGGTGTGCTGAATACTGCGCCGGTGGCGTCAACTGTGTCACACACACCCTGATCCCCGCTGGCACTTGTGCACAGGCGATTACCATTTTCATCAGTCGCATAAATTTCACCTTCACCAACGGTTTGTTTTGCAGAACCTGCATCAATCCATTCGCTGCGAACAGAACCCGTGTTGCCCCAGCTGGATGTTCTATTGTTATTTATTTTTATCTTATTTGATTCAATCGCCAGGTGTTCTGTGCAAACATCTGCATTCTTGACCGTGTCAACACACAATCCCAAAACAATTGTGTAATCCAGAACGCCGCCAACCTTGTTCATCGATTTATCAAATGTGTCTTCGCCAGTGTTCGTCAAAGTAGATTGAATATCCGTACGATTGCGATAACAATTTACATAATCGTTACCACACATTGATTTTACACAGCTGGTCGCGATAGACTGGCAACGTTTCTTCATCTGGGCCAGGGCCGCATCACTGTAATTTGTTGCCAATGATGCATTCAATGATGAAATAACACCAATTGGATCCATTTCTGCGCCAGAATCATATTCAGGGAACAGCACATCAAATGCATTTGAATCCATGAACGAATAATTATACGTGCCGGTCGAATTTGGATTCTGGGCCGCATATTTACAATTCGCATCTGTATTTACGATTGACATACATCCTGTTCTGATTTCACCACGTGTGTAATCATTGTTAATAGATTTGTCGGCGGCACCAAAAACCTGGGAATAACAGGCGGCACCAGAACCAGACCCACAAACGCGCATTGCACATGATTTAATTGTGTTGACACACTTTTCTTTGGCCTTGGTATCAAATTTATTAACCAAATCTGTAATTTTTGCCTTCATCCCAGAATTCATACGCGCAGAATATGCCAAATCATAGACTTCGGCCTGGTTATCTTCGTCACGCAATTGGGATGATGATGGCATTTGACCGTCACCCAAGAATGTAGCATAACAATACTTGTTCGAACCAATGGTATCCATACAAGAATTCTTGATATATGATGCAATCTGGGTTTTCGAAAGCGCAGATGAAACAGAATCTGATTCAACAGATATTTCTGTACCATTATTAATTGCATCAACAATTTTCACAGTTTCGTTCGTTGCGTTTTCATAGCATTTGTATGGGTTTGCATTACATGCATTCAAAATACACTGGTCAACAACCTTGTAACATGTAGAAACCGCATTAACCGCAGCCAAAGACGCACCTTCGTTAATCATTTCGCCGACACGACTGGATGCATTTGGCACAGTTGATGATGTTGCGCCCGAATTTCCAAACAATTCCATTTTACCGTCCCCCTGGCAACGGGCCAAGGTTGAATCACAGAATACTGCCTGTTTCTTGAATTCTGAATTTGTTGTACATAATTCAAAATCTGCCCCGCAAACACTGTCTTTTTTCAGGCACGATGTATAACGACGCACACATGATTGTGTGTCATACATGTTTTCAATCGCACCCGCAGAAATCATTTGACCCAAGACACTGCCATCTGTTGGGTATGAATACTTTGTAATTTCGCCATAAGTGTTTTTTGTCGCAACATCATTTAATGCAGAAACATTTGACGTACCAAACAATGAATTAACACCAGATGATGAACACTGCATCAATGTTGTCAAACACTGTGGCATTTTTGCGTGGAACAATACACTGTTCGTACATTCTTCGAAATTTGCACCACAGACATCCGCCCCCTTGATACATTCAGAGTAGGAATCAATACAATCACGATTTGACAATAACGCTTCGCTGGTTGTGCCAGATGACACCGTCCCAGAACCTGTTGCGCCATTGATATAATTCGTCATCGTTGGCATACGACGGGCAGAACCATTTGCAGAAATCGCCGTCGCTGTATTCATAACACTGGGGCGTGCAGTCACCGCGTACGCCGCAGGAATCACGCTAAACAAAGCCATTAAACTGATTGTATTTTTGATGAATGACATCCCCTAACTCCATATTTTATTATCTTATTTTAACATAAAAGCATGGTTTTGAAAAGGGAAAAATCAGGCAAATATTAGATTTCTGACAGCAAATATTTCAATTCATCCATATCATCAGGCAAACGCGATTTAAAATGCATTTTTTGTCCCGTCACAGGATGCACAAATTCCAAAACAGATGCGTGCAACATTTGACCATTGTGCGTTTTTAAAAATTCTAGTAATTCTGGATTTTTTACCGAACCTAATTTCGCCGCCCCACGACCATACAGCGGATCACACAAAACAGGAAATCCATGAGACGACAGATGAACACGTATCTGGTGCGTACGCCCCGTAAACAAGGTACATTTCATCTGAGATACGCCAGCACGTGGCCACGCGTCAACAACCATAACATCGGTATGCGATGGTTTGCCCCCTGTTTTTACCATTGTCATTTTCTGGCGATTGCGGGATGAACGCGCAATGTTTCCGGTAATTTCCGCTTCTTCCCAATTTGGAATCCCCCATACAAACGCAGTATATTTTCGTGTTAAATCATGTTCAGAAAAAATCTTGACCAAGCCACGAAATGCCGCATCCGATTTTGCAAAAACCATAACACCACTGGTATCTTTGTCCAATCTGTGAACAACGCCCGGGCGTGTATCACCACCCAACGCAGACAAATGTGTGTGCGATAAAATATTTTGAACCAATGTGCCCGTCTTGTTCCCCGCAGATGGATACATAACAATGCCACGTGGCTTGTTCACAACAATAATATCATCATCTTCGAATAAAATTTCTAAATCAAAATCTGACGAAATGTTTTCTGTTGCAATATCTGTTACAATTTCAGGAATTTCAACAATAAATTTATCCCCCAGACGAATTTTTTCTGAAAACTTTGGCGTCGCACCATCTGGACGTACAACACGAAAACGCTGAATCTCGCTGCGGGAAAATTCAGGCATTTGTACAGATAAAAACTTATCCAGGCGAATAATTTCATCTGTTTCAGATACAATAAACTCACGCGTTTGTGACATGATAATAACCCTTATTCATAATCATCCCAATTCGGGCCAACCGTACAATCTGATAAATCAATTGTCAATTCAAAACCACGCCCACGTACCGGACACGTTAGTATACCAGTGGTTGTTGCCTGGTCTGCATCACGAGTAGCGTTACGATATGCAAAATTAATTTCACGCGGTGTTGCAACACACGCAATATGCAAATCATTGTCCGTTTTACCATCCGGACCAACCCATACGCGAACACCATACCCCAGACCATAGCACGGAAAGCCATCTAAATAATACAATACCAGACCGCGCCCAACTAATTTTTTATCAGATATAAATTTTCCATTATATTCATTCAGGGTCAGACCTGTTACAGCCTGCCAATCGGTACTGGTGGAAAAAATACTGACACGTGGGGCAGGCAGTGATGCATCTGCACATTGCGCAGCAGCAACAAAAAACACACCAAACAAAGCAATAATTATTTTCTTCATTTCTTGTCCTGGGTTGGGGTTTGCAAATCAACCAATTGGGCCGCAATCTTTTTTACGCCCGCAGGTTGCGGTGACAAAATATGACTAAAATTAACCACACCACCAGAATCCAGTAATGTTGCCGACGGCATAAATTTCTGGCGCGCCAAAACATTTCCACGTTCATCCAATGATACTATTATCAGGTCCGGAACACCGTAGATATCATTCGATACATTTTCTATTTTGCCAGTCACAACAACGCGCGAGATTCCATTTTCGTCAGTCGTTGTTTCCAACGCCGTCACAGATGCAACCAATGGTCCACGAACTGCATTTTTCGCGTGATACTGAGTAATAACAGCAACCGTAAATATTATCGCCGACAATAACGCACATAAAGACGCAAAAAACATCAACCACGTACTGCGACGCGATGGCGCAACAACAGACCACGCATGTCCACATACCGCACATCTTACCGTGCCAGATACAGACGAATCTGTGTTATATTCTGTTTTGCAAAAATCACATTTTATTTTCATGTTTTTACTTATACCATATATTATTCTAAATTCAACAAACGATATTTCCCACGAACGCGCGTTTGAATTTCATGAATCGCATTCATAAAATCCGACACTGTCGCATTTTGATTTGCAGAAACACCACCAAAAACCTGGGTAGAAACTGTCGATTTGTCACCATATTTACGCACCGCCAAAGTCGCCATGCGATTTAATTCAACAAATGACGCATCCATAAGATTTGCAACACTTGATTTTGCATCCCAATAATAGTTAGAATTTATAGAATCTGCAATTTTTTCATATACAACTAAACGTGGCGTCATAGACCCTGTAAAACCAACAGTTACAAACATCGCATCAATTCGACCAGACGTCATATCCAGAGCCTGATTAACTTTTAACATAGGAATATCTTCTGTTTCAACAGACAGACCTGATAATGTTAAATTTGAAACCCATAAATTTTCCGTGGTCAAAGATGACAATTTCATAATATCAGATACATTTAAGTCATTCTTGATTTCCATATTTCTGCCGTCAGATGACATAACACCAGATACGGTTGCGTTTACAGTCTTGAACCCCTGATCAATAGTTGTTCTGTTCTCAAATATCAATTTGTCAGTAACTGTTTTTAATGATTTAAAACCTTCGGCAAAGTCCGCATAATTCGCATTCAAAAATTTTGCGTTCAAAATATCGTGCCCTGCTAAATTTAACGGAGACATCATTGTTGCATCGTCTGCATTATTTGATGGCACACGCCACAGATATAACGCAGCATCACGATTAATACTGGTCGTTTCAACAATTCCATCAGAAATATCAATACCTAAATCAACTGCATCCGTGTGCCATGCACCAAATGTGCCGTACGCATGCACGCCATCAATAAACCCCATTGAACCACCAGACAAGTTTACAATTTCACGTGTACGCAACGGTGAAATGTCGCCAGAATCACGTACAACAACCCCCTGTAAGGTGGCGCTGCCCGTAGAATCAGACGATTTTAACACACGCAACTGATAACGATTTTGAGATTTTTCTGCAACAGATTCTGGCACACCAAACGGCAACAAATCCGTTAATTCAACACGTGTTATATTGCGACCAACCGTTTTTAATAAATCTGTACGATTTTCAACAATATATCGTTCCAGCGCAACCTGAATTTCTGTCATCTCATTTGTAATCGCAATATTTTGTGCACGAATAACCGCATTCTGCTGATAACGAAATACAAACGGAATAATAATTGTTGCCAAGGCTATACTTAATAATAATTCTACCAGCATGCTGCCGCTGCAGTCATTTTTTTTGTTAAAAATTCTGTTAAATAAATTCATCTTAATCCAATGATACCGAATTTGTTATTGATTTCCAACCATCACGCATAATGGCATCAAATTCACCACGCACAGGCGCAGATGGCGTTTTTGCGCGCGATAAATTAAATTTTGTAAATGCTGGCGGCGTAGTTGATGGGAATACCCAATTACCAATCTTTAATGGCGATGTCGTAGACATCAATAATTCACCCGAAATTGTCAAACCAAAATTATCATAAAATAAAATTTCATGGGTCGTTACATATGGAGTCAGAACTGTACTGGCCGTTATCCCAGCAAACACAGAAATTGTACGTGAAGAATCAGATTTCAAAACTAAATTATTTGACACATTGACTGAATTGGTAACCGCCGCACGGTCTGCAATAATGCGCCCCGCAGTTGTAAAACCACGACCGTTTAAATTGTCTGCATAAATATTGCGAAAACCAGTCAAATCACCTGTGACACGAATATTAGCAATATTAACGTCGCCACCATCCATATTTGCGCCTGATGAGAAATAAACTGTGTCCGTTAACAATTCCGGAGTTTCAACAAATGTCGCATTCGCATTTTTTACACGCGCCGATTCCGCAGACATTGTCGCAACATTGTAAATATGGTGATACGCCATATTTAAGTCACGCTCCATTACATTCAGTTTATCTTCACCCGATGTCGCACGATGCAAATATTTTGATGTGTCTTCGCCAGAAATATCACGTGAAATACGATATATTAAATCACCAGATGTAAAATCAGGAGCAGATACCGCCCAAGTATTCCCATACGCAATACCGTCCGCACCAACAACCGCCGCATCACCACCAATATGACGTGCAATCTGTGTCGTTCGTAAATCTTGGTCAGACACCATGAACGCCAGATAAACGTCTGTGACCGTCGCACCGCGCACAGAATACTTATCAACAAACCCAGACGTCGCATCCGGTGATATCGTCGCCAATTCAGATTCATCCAGTCTGATTTGCGCAACATCAGGCCACTTGTCCTGGTTCATACGGACATAATTTAACGCAGTATCACGAACCGACATTATTCGGCGCGCCATCGCAATATCACGCACCATTTGATTTGTCTGGGCGATTTTGTTGTAAACAAAAGGCATTGCAAATGCAACAATCGCCATCGCCAGTAAAACTTCGGTTATACTGGCACCACGAGAATCACGCATACTATCTGCAAAGATCTTGGATTTAATTACAGTCACTGCGCCCCGCCATTAAACATTGTTTTATATCTATACGTTTTTCTAAGTTCTGCCAATAAACATACTGACATATTAAATGTTGTGATAAAGACTTTTCATTATATACACCATCTAATTTCTTTATAATTTCTTCACACGCAACTGTACGCCCATCATCCCCAGACGGCACCGCCAATATATCAATATCCTTGTTAGACACGCCTTCAACCAAGACATCTGGCAACATACTGGTGCCCGCAGGACGAATATCTAAAATAACTGCACCCGAGCCACCCGAACTTAATGAATTAGATATCTGGTCACGCATCGTGATATTAGAAGTTAAAATAACATTCGTTTCAACCCCCGATTTCGTGCTGTATTGCAAACTTTCCGCATCAATATAAACATCTTGGCCACGCGTCGTGTTTAGATATGAAGATATATCCAGACGTTCTGTTGAAAAAGATATATTATTCGAAACCAAATTACCACGAATATCCCATTTGGCCGGCCCGACAAAACCAGTACGTCCAGCCGTCATTGCAAAATCATAAACAGACGCATCAAAAACTGTCAAACTTCCCGTATCCCCAAACATAGATATCGTTTTGGCATTTAATGAATCTGTAAATAATGTGCCGCGCGTCAAACTTAATGCAGATTCACCAGTCTTGCTTTGAAATACTGCACGGGATGACGATAAAAAGCCTATATTATTTCGCGCCTTGCGTCCGGATTCAATACCAGTTATGGTCAAGGTATCAAACTGAGCCATTTCAAATTCACTACGAACAGCAAAGATATTGCCAACACTGTTCAAAGAAAAATCCCCCATATCTAAATCAGATAAAAAACCACTGTTTTCTAAATCAAGCTCGTTCCTGCGAACAACATCCGAATAAATCTGCGACAATTCAATACCAACCTGAATCTTTTCTTCAACCGGCGCAGCATAAAAACCAATTCTGCGCGCCAGTTCCGCAATCTGAACCCCTGACAAATCGCCGCCAGACAATTCTAGATACGCAGACACCGACATAGGAGTTTTATGAATAACCAGGGATATATCTTGCCCCAACGCTGTCCGCGGAACAAAACCTAATGGTAAGCCATACGGTTCCAGCAAATCAGAAAAATCATTACCAGTCACAACCGTTGTGTCATACGCAATGTTTTTTGCATTTTCACGTATAAATATTCGCGCCGCCGTTTGCGCAATATCAACTTGACGCGCAGACGAATACATGCGCGTGTCAATGTTACGGTCAGACAAGTTGCGCGACAAAAACGGAATAAACGCAAAAATCACCCCCAGTGCCAACAGGGATTGAAACAAAAAACTGCCGCGTTGTTGGTGCAAGATGTGCCCCCTCCTACATAACACAGCATAGCAACAGAAAAAATTTATTGCAATCAGTTTTAAGATGTTTTAAAATTTATATCGTTAAGTGCGACAACACGTATTTGTAAGTGTTGTTATAGAGGTTTATTTCCTGATAAATTTAAAAGAAAAGATATGCAAAATAAAAAAAATCAATCCAACGTCGGACAGATGATTCAACGCTGTCATAAATGGCGTCAAAAAAGAAAACAACTTATCGACCAGGCACGTCAGACCGCAGACGAAATCGACCGCGAACGCCTGTTGCAGACCGCTGAACATTATGGTCGTATGGTAAATGCAGAACAGGGCAAAATCGATTCCACACGCGACCCTAAGGAAAAGGCCGCCGCAGAAAAAGCAATTGCCGAAGAACAAGCAAAAGAAAATTCTGAAAATACTGATGATGAAGAACCAGGATTCCCTGACTTTATTACCAATCTGAACTAATCCCAAAATGCGCCATTTTGGCGCATTTATTTGTTGAAATTTAACATCGTTTTGATATGCTGAAACAAAAGGAAGTTTACAGCATGGATAGTAATTATACCGTTTTAGCGCGCAAGTATCGTAGCCAGGATTTTAAAACACTGATTGGACAAGACGTTCTGGTAAAAACATTAACAACTGCAATTAATACTTCACGTATTGCACACGCATATATTTTTACCGGAATTCGCGGAACAGGTAAAACCAGTACTGCACGTATTTTGGCCAAGGCACTGAATTGCCTGTCATCAGATGGCGCAACTGCAAATCCATGCGGCACATGCGAAAATTGTCGCGCAATTGCCGCTGGACAACATATTGACGTTATGGAAATTGATGCCGCGTCACACACTGGCGTTGATAATATGCGTGAAATTTTGGATGGCGCACAATACCGACCAACAAATGGTCGCTATCGCGTTTATATCATCGACGAAGTTCACATGCTGTCCACTTCTGCATTTAATGCGTTATTGAAAACACTGGAAGAGCCACCTGCACACGTAATCTTTATATTGGCAACAACAGAAATTCGCAAAGTACCGGTCACAATATTATCGCGATGCCAACGTTTTGATTTGGTGCGCGTTCCTGTTGACACATTAAAAAAACACTTTGCATGGATTGCAGAACAAGAAAATATTGAACTGAGTGATGGCGCAAACGAATTATTGGCACGTGCAGCAGACGGTTCTGTGCGCGATGGGTTGTCTTTGCTGGATCAGGCAATCGCACAAACCGGCGGTCATGTTGATGAAGCAGCAGTGCTGGATATGTTAAAACGCGCAGACCGGGGCGTGGTTGTCGACTTTATGAAAACATTGTTATCGGGCGATACTGCGGCAGCACTGGACAAGGTTGATGAAATTTATAACAACGGTGCAGATTTGTCTATGCTGCTGACAGATATGATGGAATGGACACATTGGGCAACACGTATGCACCCGGCCCTGCATGCAGGCGATGTACAGAATTCACCATATACTGCTGACCAACGCGACCAAATTCATATGCTGAATTCACGCGTATCATTAAATACTCTGTCACGAATTTGGCAGGTTATGGTTGCTGCTGTGCCAGAAATGCAAGCAGCTGGGAACCAAAAACAGTGTTTTGACATGCTAATCGTTCGTATGATGCATATTGCAGATATGCCGTCTGTGCCAGAGATTATTAAACAACAAGAATCTGCACAGCGTACACGCGATGTAAAAAATATTTTTGCCGACCGCATGGCACAATCTTCTTCATCACCAACCGTCAGCGCCACTCAGCAGACACAAAAACAGTTTCGTATAATTACGTCTGCAAATGATTTAGGCATCGCATTACAAGAAACCAAAGAGATTTTGCTCTATTCTTATTTCAGCAGCAATATCGAAGTCGCAGAATTTGAAGATGGTAAAATAAAATACTTTGACCGCAAAGGAGATGGTGACTTTGTTCACAAATTGTCATCATGGCTGATGGACAAGACAGGAAAGCAATGGGCACTGGAACGCGTTATGGAATCGGTACACGCAAATACTATCAGTGAACAAAAACAAGAAGAATTGGCCGCAGACCCATTGGTCGCCAGCGCAATGAGCCTGTTTGAAAACGCAGAGATAATAGGAGTGAAATAATGAGAGAAGAATCAGGGCGTTCTTTGATAGAAGTTATTGGCGTTATGGCAATTGCAGGCGTTATGACAATATCAGCGTTGGGGGTGTATAACGTAATTCGCAGCAATCAAATTCGAACAATCGCCAGTGCAGATTTATCACAAATCGCAGAAAACACGAAATTGTTGATGGAAATGCGCGGAACGTACGAAGGCATATCTGTCGATTATCTGATTAAAGCAGGCGCATTAAAATCAAATGCCGCGCCAATTGGTGGCAACGACTGGTCGATTACATCCAGCGTGGATGGCGCAACATTTGCAATTAATTTGGTCGATTTAACAAATGGTGAATGTGAATATTTTGCCACTTCAAAACCAAAATGGGCAAAATCGGTCATGATTAATGGATTTGAGGTTGGAATATCTGACAACTGTTTTGATTCAGACACAAATCAAATTTCGTTCATTGTAGAGTAAATGAAAAAAATAAAACTGTTCTTTTTAATTCTGTTAATGTCGGCATGCGCCCCTTATAGCAGTCCGGAACGTCACACATGGTCACAATATTTAAATGGCGCCAGCTTTACCGACATGACGGAAATTTCACGTGTTGCAAAGCGTCCAGTTTACTTGGGTGCAGGCGGCAAATTAATCAATGACGCCACTGAAATTTCTGAAAAATTAGAATACGGCGACAAGACCACCAATGACAATATCGTCGCAACACAATATATGGCAAAATTAGAATACGAATTGTATGACGCATTGCGGAAACCTGGTATTTCTGTCCAGCGCGCAGGAACAGATGTTGTTATCATATTGGTTCGCGATGCATTGATGGAATTAAATGTTGCCGATATATCAGAAACAGGCGCAGACACACTGGGGATAATTACAAAAACACTAAAAAAATACAATGCGACATTTATGGAAATCGCTGGATATACAGACGCAATGCGCGACACAAATGCAGCAAGCGCCTTGTCCATGGATATGGCACAGCGAGTTGGGGTCTTTTTTTCACAGAACGGAATAAACACCACACGAATGTTTATTGTCGGGCGTGGCGCAGCACGACCAATTGCAGCCCAGGACAACGTTGGCAGATTAACCAACAGACGTGTTGAAATTAGACTGAGCCCAGCAAGATAACTTTCCCTTTTCATTTCAAAAAATTATTGTTATAGTATACTCACAACAATTAAAAAAGGACGGAAAAATGGTAAAAAAATCATCTGAAAACCAGGCAGTAAAAAGCTATAAGAAAACAGGCATTGTCGCAGCAGTTGTTATTGCAGTGGCAGCGTTGGGCGTATGGGGCGTTTCTGCATTGAATTCTGACAAAAGCGCATCTGTCGCAGAAGTTATGGAAGAAGTTTCAACAAACGCAGCAAATGCTGAAAATCTGCGCATTGCAGTTATTCGCATGGATGCAATTCAGAACAACGCAGCTGCACTGAAAGATTTGCGCGCACAGAAAGAAAAATATGAAAGCAAATTGCGTGATGAATTGACCAGCGAACAGAAAGCGTTAGAAAAAGAAAAAGCAGAAATCGAAAAATCACAGGACGTTTTGTCACGTGAAGCACTGCAACGTCGCGTTGTTGATTATCAAAACAAAGTTACAAAACTGCAACGTGATTTGACAGAACGCGCACAAGGCATCGAAATGTCATATCAGAAAGCATTGGCAGATATGCAGACAAAACATCTGGATCCAATTATCGAAGGTATTATTGCAAAAAAGAAATTATCATTGGTTATCGACGGACGTATGGCACGCATCGGTACGGATGTAGAAAACCTGGATATAACAAATGAAGTTGTTAAAGCATTGGATAAGAAAGTATCCAAAGCAAAAATGGAAACACCAAAAAGTTTCTAAATTTCAAACAATAAAAAAACACGCCCCGTTTGGGGCGTTTTTTATTCTTCACCAAAATCCATATCACGCAGTTTTTCTGCACGTGGTGCAATCTTGGAAATTGATGTTTGCAATTGGTCTATGTCAGTTTGTGCCTGGGCGAAATGGCGCGATACATTAACCGCACGATCATTTAAACGCATCAGGTCAGTTAACAACATATCTAATTCTTTTTTTATTTGGGCCGCTACGCGTTTTATTTTTATGTCAGACAGTACAGCGCGTATTGTATTCAATGTCGCCCACAGCGTTGATGGCGACACGATAAAGACACGACGACGCGCGGCATATTCAATCGTCGCCGGAAATTCACGATGCAACGTTTCAAATATTGATTCAGACGCAATAAACATCATGGCTGATTCTGCGGTCTGACCAGGAATAATATATTTTTCACCAATCGCATCGATATGTTTGCGCACATCTAATTCAAATTGTTTACGCGCCATACCGTCATTGGCGTCCAGCATCATGCGATTATAGCTTTCCAGTGGAAATTTGCTGTCGATAATCATGTCCCCCGGTGGATATGGCAGACGAATAACACAATCCGGGCGCACACCTGTATTCAGCACAGACTGAAACGCATATGTTTCTGGCGGCATAATGTCGCGTACCAAATCTTCCAGTTGTCGTTCGCCAAATGTTCCGCGTGCCTGTTTGTTCCCCATCAAGATATTTTTAAAGTTTGCAATGTCCCCACTGATATTTTTCAGTTCAATTGCATTCTGGGATAACGCACCCAATCTTTCTGCCAATCTTTCACGCAGACGTGCATTATCTTCACGCAATGCAGATATATCAACCGTCGGACGACGCAGCAATATTGCCACTAATAAAACAATAATTATAAACAATAATACAAAAATATAAGTTGTCATTTCGCTTTCCTTTGCTATTATTTATTATAAGAGGATTTAAATATGTTGCAAATGAAACTTTGTGGTGATGTGGTTTTGCATACTGTATGCGCCCCCGTCGACCAAATTACACCTGAACTGTTGTCAACCATGAATGAAATGGTTGAAATGATGCGCGCACAAAATGGCGTTGGCCTGGCCGCGCCCCAGGTTGGAATCTTGTCGCGGTTTTTGGTAATGATGGATCCGGATTCTGAGACGGTTTTTCGTATGATTAACCCACGCATTGTCTCATATGGTCCCGATAAAACAATTATGGAAGAAGGTTGTCTGTCTGTTTTAGGGCATGATGGTTTGCCGGTTTATGCAAATGTAACGCGTCCATCATCTGTTATTGTTGAATGGACAGATGAAAATGGCGAAAATAAAATGGCAGAAATGTCTGGTCTGCCGGCACGAATTGTTCAGCATGAAACAGATCACCTGGATGGTAAATTATTTGTAGACTATCTGTCGCCACTGCGTCGCGAAATGTTAATGCGCAAAGTAAAAAAATTAAAGATATAAAACATGAAACTGGTTTTAATGGGAACAAACGCGTTTGTTGTTCCAATCTTTGAAGCAATAAAAACTGCCGGCCATGAAATTTTGGCGGTCTTTACACGCGCACCAAAGCCGGTGGGACGCAAACAAATATTAACCCCATCACCTGTACATATTTGGGCAGAAAAAAACGGTTTGACAGTTTATACAAACATTAACGAATATAATTACAGTCCTGATATGGTGGTTGTGATTTCATATGGTGTGATTCTGCGTGACAATGTGTTAAGTTCTGCGCCGGTTGTAAACATTCACCCCAGCGATTTACCAAAATATCGCGGCGCATCGCCAATTCGCACGGCGATTTATAATGGTGATAAAAAATCTGCGGTATGTCTGATGGATGTAACACCTGAACTGGATGCCGGTGATGTTCATATGTGCCGTGAATTCGAAATCGGAATTGATGACACAAATGACACGATTGAAGAACGCGTATCCCAAATCGGCGCAGATATGTTGATTGAATACTTAAAAAATCCATCTGCTTTTCCTGGCGTTCCGCAAACAGGTGATGCGACATACACACGTAAATGGACAGGTGCAGATGAAATGATTGATTGGTCGCGCGGTGCGAATGACATTCATAATCAGATACGTGCACTGGGATGTGGGCGTACAAAAATAAACGGTATTGATGTAAAGATTTTAACAACAAAATTAAACAACGATAAACTGGAAATTTTGCAACTGCAACCCGCGGGGAAAAAGCCAATGGAATGGAAAAGTTTCTTGAATGGGTTGCATACAACAGAAATAAAGTACGGCGAATAAATAAATGGCAAAAAAATTAAAAACAATTTGTAAAAATTGTATGTATTACGATCTGATTATTGTTGGGAAAGACTCGATTCGTGACGCATGTTATAATGATAACGATATGGAAATTTTCCTTTTTGGTCCAAAACCAACAAAACCAAAATGTACATGCCGTGATTTTTCACAAAAGATAAGATAAACAAAAATGACACGATATAAAGTAACCTTGGAATATGACGGAACAGATTTAATCGGATGGCAGGAAAATCGCCAGGGCCCATCTGTACAATCACTGTTAAAAGATGCGATTGAGAAATTCTGTGGCACGCGCGCGGATGTTGTTGCAGCGGGGCGTACGGATTCCGGTGTACATGCAATTGCAATGGTTGCGCATTTTGATATTGATGCCGCGCATACCGCCCAGACCGTAATGCGGGCATTAAATTTTTATTTGGTGGGTCAACCTGTTTCTGTATTATCTTGCGAAACAGTGTCTGATGATTTTAACGCGCGTTTTGATTGTGTTGCGCGTCATTATAAATATGTTGTTTTAAACCGTCCGTCCGCACCAGTATTAAATAAAAATCGTGTGTATTGGGTGCC
>CAJGDN010000012.1 GCA_904502245.1 uncultured Alphaproteobacteria bacterium
ACGAATAGCATTATAATAATCTGCACTCAATCTATTTGTCGCAAAATCATAGCTCAGCGAATTTTCCAAGAGATATTTCGAACTGCCAGTGTCATTCATTTTTCTTACCCTATTAAAATTCGGGCAAACTGTATCACACAAAGTCAAATTGTCAACAAATGTATACAACTGTCTGGGGCAGGGGCTAACAACAACATTAGTGGTGGATGTGATTGGACTCGAACCAACGACCTCTTCGATGTGAACGAAGCGCTCTAACCAACTGAGCTACACATCCAAATAAAAAAACGCCAACCGGCGATTAAAAGTGTGGTGGGGATAGTGGGACTCGAACCCACACGGTCGCAATGACCAAAGGATTTTAAGTCCTCAGCGTCTACCATTCCGCCATATCCCCGAAGACTTGAAACTTGGTGGAGCTGATGGGACTCAAACCCACGACCTCTACGATGCGAACGTAGCGCTCTATCAACTGAGCTACAACCCCAAACAAAAATGGTGCGGATAAGAAGACTCGAACTTCCAAGGTATTGCTACCACTAGTACCTGAAACTAGCGCGTCTACCAATTCCGCCATATCCGCACAGGCAACCGACATATTATATTATTTTTACATCTTTTGCAACAAGAAAAATTTATAAAATATTCGCTTGCAGCAAAAAATAAATTTTTGCTAAACTCTGTACCAGAGATGAAGAAAATTCTGTTTTTTGCTGCAAATATATTTGTCTGCATTGGCATTGCCTGCGGGGCTGTGCGTGATGGAACACCTGTTTCACGCACAAAAAGCAGTAAAACCACCACACAATCCCAGGCGCGCACCGCAACAACAGTAAAACGCAATACTGCGGCACGCGCAACAGCGTTAGTTCCACGTGAACGTACATCTAACACACAAAGTCGTAAAAACACCACGCGCAACGCGTCCCCGCGCACATCAACAAATAACGCCGCACGCACATCAGTTGTATCGCGCGCAGCATCAAAGGACACTTTTTCCATGTCAGACACCCGCATTGGGGCAGAATATGAAAAATGTAAAAACACTTACTTTTCATGCATGGATCAGTTTTGTAAATTAAAAAACGATGATTATCGACGCTGTTCATGCAACGACCGTGTATTCAGTCTGGCAGACAAACGCAAAACACTAACTGATGCAGGCGATCAACTGACTGTATTTACAGAAAATTTAGAAGTTGTTGGCATGACTGCCGCCCAGGCCACAGCGATGCGCACAGAATCCGAAGGCGAAACAGCACTAAAAAATGACAAATCTGCATCCCAGGCATTATTACAGGCAATTATGAATTCTATCCGCGGCACGGACAGCAATGTCAACGGTAAATATTCAGACCTGAACAGCATCAATATATCTTTCGACACAACCAACGCGTTTGGCATGACAGACGTCGGCCAGGCAATTGCAGCGTATAATGGCAACGCCTTGTACAGTGCAGTATACCCACAATGTCGCGATGCAGTACGCAAAGACTGTAACGACTCTTCATTACAACGTGCGGTCAATGCATATCTGATGGCGATAGAACAAGACTGCAACACCGTACAAACCGCAATTGAAAAGACACAAAAACAAATGAAATCCGCCGTACGCGAAAGCAGCGCAATGTTGGATTTAGCACGTGTCGAAAACAGAAAAACACACAATTCACTAGACATTGCTTCGTGCATTAACGCGGTCGAGTCCGCAATACTCAGCGAAGAGGTCTGTGGTGCAAATTATCACAAATGTTTGGACAATGGAGAATACATTGATATTTCTACTGGCAAACCAATCATTGGTGTCAAAGATTTCTATAAACTACAAAACTTATTAACATTCAGCACAGGCGTAGATGCCGCATCACAAAAGCTGTCACAAAACAAACCAAACCGTCAGTTTGTTCAACGTTTTGAAAAACGCGTAAAAAAATTTGCTGCTGACGCACTGGACAAATGCGTTGAAAATGCAGACGTTGTATGGTCTGAATACCTGGACAAGGCATTATTATCAATCTATTACGCCCAACAGGACAAGGTATCAGAAATCAAACAAACCTGTTTTGATTACATAACAAACTGTTATGCCAGCACAGAAAAAACCCTGGAAACATCACAAAGCGGAATATCCGAAGAAAACACACTAGTTCTGCAACCTGATAATCTTGTATTAAAGCAAAAAATGTGCACAGATTATATAAAATCATGCGACAGCATGTTCGACAACAACATTATCCAAGACTACGTTGCCAATGCAAACAAGCAAGATACTGAAACCGCCTGTCGCGCCGCAGTAAAACAATGTTTCGACCGCTACGGTGGCACAAACTATGAAAATTTCTATTATTCACCAAACGGCCTGTTTGAACCTGGGAAAGCACTGGATTGGTTTGTATATAATTCAGATGCAATCGAACATTATGCCGGAAGTGTACATAGTGGCACATCCGAAAAAAATAAAAAATTTAACGTTGAACCAACCCCATGCATAAGACTATTGGCCAGTTTGCCAGCATGCAACAAAGAAGAATCAAGAGAAAAAATATTTGGCGGATTTGATTTAGCTATGAAATCAGATGTTTTGGGGGGTGAAAAAGATGCCAGCAGAACATACTCTAATTTACGTCCAACCGGTGTTGCAACCGAAGTATACAATCAAATTATCGCAATCTTATCTAAACAATGCGAAACCATGAACGGTCGTTTTATCCCTAAAACAGACTTTCAATACTACGCATATTATAACAGAAACAATACATACAACAAAAGTATAAATGTATGTAAAATCTACACAGACAATAATGACTACAACACAAGCAACAGCATATTTTTAAACAATAAAATTGAGGCTGTACTGAATAAATTCAATCTAACCAATGGTGAAGATATATGTCCCGCAAATTACCAAACATTATTAGACACATTTTCCTGGGGAATATGTTCGTGTTTTGAAAACGGCGGACGTCGCAGCAACAACGGCAGATCGTCACGCTGTCTGGAAACAACCCCCGCTAAGTATAAGACAGAAAGCACCAAAGGGGGGCCATCAAACAAATCTTGCGATCCAGAAACTATGGAAATAATGGAAACAGATATAGATGGTACTGAAAAACAAGACTCAACAACAGAAAACCCCGAAAACTGGTGCACACTGCCGATCACTGCCAGCACATACCAACTGTGCCCATTTGGATACACCGCCATCAATTCTGGGGCTTTTGATTTTGAAGAAGACAAGTATAAAGATTCTGACAAAAACCTTGAAGAACCTTACAAAACACTTAATGAAAAGTTTAAAAAATTTGAAAAATTTGAAAAATCATGTGTGAATTTCACATGTCCGGACAATCTGGTAGCTGACCTGGAACACATGATATGTCATACGCCATGCGACGAAGGATATCAATACACATACCTTAACGAAAAAGACTTTTTTGGCCCATATTGCACAAAAACTGGCTCGTCCGTAATACTGGATACTGATAAGTTAACTTACAACACAAATTGCAACAACAACAACAACTGCTACAGACTTATTAAAGACACGGAAGTAGACTCAATATCCTTTGATCTGTTGCCCAATGCAATTAACTATAACAAAAACCAATAAAAAACACCCAAATTATTGGGTGTTTTTTATTCCGTCCGCAATCAGTGCGCCGGCCACACCATCAGGACGCCGCCACAAATCATCGGCCGATTTTAAATCCGCAATCATTTTTTCGCGAATTGATGGAATTGTCAACTGCTGCACTGCATTAACAACATTTTCTGTCCGTGCTGCCGGCCCCAAAAATTCAGGATACACACCACGATTTAACAAAATATTGACCAGCGACACCCAATTAACACGTATAATCTGACGAACCAACCATGTCGTTATTGGATTCATTTTATACACTACAATCGTCGGCACATGCAACATTGCCAATTCCGCCGAAACCGTACCACTGGCCACGATTGCAATATAAGTTTTTGCATAAACATCATACCTCTTTGATGCCGAAACCAATTCTGGCTTAACACGCCATTTGGCAACCTGTTGCTTAACATATTCAGCAGTCGTTTCAACGGTTGGAATAATGAATTTATATCCCATATACCCATTTCGACACAACATATCAACCACATCTCGCATCAGTGGCAACAAACGCTTAACCTCGCTCATTCTGCTGCCTGGGACCAATGTTATAATTTTTTCTTTTGAATTTTTTACTGTTTTATATTTTCCAATCAATCCATCTGCAATTGGATGCCCAACCGCCACTGTATCCAAACCAAACTTAGTAAAATAGGGCACTTCAAAATCAAAGAACGCGTACAATTTATCAAATGTACTGGCATATTTTTTTGCGCGTCCCGCACGCCACGCCCAAACCTGGGGTGCGACAACATGGTGAAATTTTAAACCATCTGCAATCAACTTCTGACCTGCATTTGATTTACGAATTTGCTTAATCACACTTTTTGCGAATCCCGGCGCATCAATTGAAACAACAACATCTGGTTTTGAATCAATTATGGCCTGAACTGTTTGCTTAATACGACGCGTCAATGTTCGCGCATGCGCCAAAACCTCAATTGCGCCCATAACCGCCAAATCCGACATAGGGAACAGTGGGCTTAACCCCGCTGCTGTCATATTTTCACCCCCAACACCGACAAACTCTGCGTCTGGCATATTGGACATAATACGCGCCCCCAGAACGTCGCCCGAAACTTCACCTGCAATAATAAAAACCTTTAATTTTTTATTCTGCATTTTTTGACGTACCAATTCCACGTTTTGAACGATTTTCAATAAAATCAATGGCATCCATTGCGTATTTGTTGTTCTTTACTTCCTTGCGAACCTTGGCCAGACGTTCTGAAACAGTACCTTCGCCATCGCGGAACACAGCCGAATACACTGAATGAATTGCATGCATATCTTCATTAGTAAAACCATGTCGCATTAAACCAACACGATTAATCGTACGATATACTGCGCGTGGACTGCCGTCATAAATCGCATATGGCAACACGTCATTACCAACACCCGACATACCACCGATAAATGCATTACGTCCGATACGTGCGAATTGCAGAACCATTGCGCCACCGCTGATAATTGCAAAATCTTCTACTTCCACATGTCCCGCCAATTGAACCAAATTTGACATAACAACACTGTTTCCCACCTTGCAGTCATGTGCAACGTGCGCGTTAACCATAATCTGACAATCATCACCAATAACTGTACCATCAGACGCCGGTGTTCCCGAATGAATTGTTGCATATTCACGTATTTTGCAGCGCTTTCCAATACGCACACCTGTCATAGTACTTTCATCCTGCCATTTTAAATCCTGGCTCATCACGCCAACAACGGCGAACGGATATATAATTGAATCATCGCCGATAGATGTTTTTCCTTCTATAACAACATTTGAAACTAATTCCACACGGTCGCCCAGAACAACGTTCGGACCAACAATACAAAACGGACCAATTTTACAGTCTGCGCCCAATACGGCCCCGTCATGAATAATCGCAGTTGGATGTATCGCCATAATAAAACCTACTTTTTTTAATTAATTACGTGCATAATATTACACCATAACAACGCAATTTTGTATTCAATAAATATAACAAATTATAACAAAGCTCGAAATTCCCGCCAAAAATCCACCTGTGGGGTATTTACCCAATACACTATCCCCAACGCAACAACTGTTGGCATCACCGTGACCACCCCGAACAACATCAACATCCCCGCAAACATTTTATCCAATAACGCAGAACTTATTTTATCTGCATGCCACACAGATATTGCAAACAGAACAAGAAAAGCCGCCAACGTACCAATAAACACTGGCAATGCCTCGGTCAAAACGAATAATGCAGCCCCCAAGGCACAAATTACGCGCAACAGCCATTTTAATTTAAAATAAATCACACGATTAATTCGTCCGCGCGCATTAACGTTGACCAACACAACACACGCCACTGCCAACACTCCCAGAATTAACATCGCAACCAAATGCACAACAGTCAAATTTCCCAATTGACCAAATCTGTAAAATTCAGGTTGCATCAACATCGCACAGGCCACCATCAAAACAATTAACACCGTACCTGACACCGGACGCATTTCACCGCGTGCACACCATCCTAATACAGCCCCCAGAACCAATGCCCCCAGCTGTAATAATGGCCCCCACCAAACATGTGTATCAGATACCACCACCATTAACATCAACACAGCAAACAGTAAAATCTTTTTCCAACCACGCACAATTGAATGATTATGCAAATGCGACGAAACAAATAAACAGGTCAAGAAAATAATTCCAGCGTTCATCATCGGCAAAACCGATACCCCATCACGCAGCACAGCATAATTTCCACCAAACAATACAACCCATCCAAAAGTTAACCCAGCCATCCACGCAGATATTCCCGCCAGCAATTTATTTCCATTTAAATAAAAACGCGCGGCAACATCGCGTCCAAACATCCACACAACAACAAATAATGGCAATGCCAACAGGGCCCACCACAAAAAAGCGGGCGCCCACAATGCCGCATTATTAAATGCACTGACTGCACTTTGTACAACCACAATATCTTCCAACATAGACTTGCCTTTTATTTTCTTTGCTTTATTATAAATAGCAATGGACACAAAACAAGAAATTTTTACCTTACTGGGCGGTCTTGTAAAAATCCACCGTGGCAGATACAATCCAACGTCTGACGCCGTGTGGCTGGCTGCGTTTGCCCCTAGCGGCATAAAAACCGCACTGGACATCGGCATTGGAACTGGTGGCGTATCATTATGCCTGCACGCACACATGCCCAACATCAAGATTACTGGCCTGGACATATCTGATGAAATGCTGACAGAATGCAAACGAAACGCAGAACTGAACAACACAGACATTGAATTAATCAACGCAGACATTAAAGCATGGCGCACCACACGCACATTTGATTTAGTTATTACCAATCCGCCATATTTTAACGGCACCCCCGCAAGACACAACGCCCATCATAACGCAGATTTGCCATCATGGATTGCGCGCAGCATTGCGCGGGTTCGCCCAATGGGGACATTCTGCATAATAACAGACGCCGCAACGACCGCCACCGTTATCGCAGAAATGGCAAAAAAATTAGGAGACATACGAATATTACCATTATTTGGGGCAAAGCGCACTGCTGAACGCGTATTGATATCTGGCAAGCTTGGGACAAAAGGCATCAGCACATTGCATCAAGGCATTTCAATGAACACATCCGAAATTTTGCGCGATGGCTTGACTATTGCTGATTTTTTGTCTAGACTGGACGCGCAATGATAAACTTTATAACACGGCACTTTACGTCGCTGTGGGCTTTTATCACATCACCATTTCGCGCTGTATGGCGCATGATTTCGCGTATATTTCCACCACGTGAATTTACTGTTATGGACACACCACGTGGCAACGTTTACACCTTTAACCAAACCAGTTTCTGGCGTTTTACACGTTTTTGCGGCAAAATAGGACTGTTTTTATGGGCAGCATGGTCAACATATGTTTTTGTATACCATCGTCCTTTATTGCAAAAACGTACCCAGCAATTAGAAGAAGCACGCAACACCCACGATCGCCATATGTCAGAATTAAAGACATACCTGACGAAATACAACGAATTAGTTCGTGATTTGAACGTAATAGATGACAAAGTTTTAAATTCCGATAAACTAAAAGAGGGCGAAAAAGAAAAATTGATGAATTCCCGCATCAAAACATGGGGCGAACTGGATTTTTTGCGCACACGAATTGTTGAAATGTTAGGAAACGAAGATTTTGAACCCGACTTTATAAAATTATCCGAATTGTCCGCAGAATACGAGCTAACACGTGCCGAAAACGAAGAATTAAAACGTCGCAACAGCCAAATGCTGGAATCAATGGCGCAAATTGCTGATGCGGATAATATTATCGTTGACACTGTTACATCACTAACCAAGGAAAACACCGAAAAACTGCAAAAAAGCATCAAACGTATCAACAGCACAATCATATCCTTGGGGCTAAACGAAAAGTACTTACTGCGCAACGTCAACAAATATACAAATCCATTGGTTGGCTCGGCATTTACACCTATTGAATTTGACACGAAATTAGATGAAAAATATCAAAAATTGGCAGACGGTTTAGAAAAATGGAGTGGTCTACGTCGTCTGAACGAAGTTCTGCCACTGGGCAAACCTGTAAAATCACGTATAACATCGAATTACGGTACACGCAACGACCCATTCACTGGCAAACCAAAAAAACATCGCGGCATTGACTTTGCGGGTAAAATCGGCACAGAATTAATGGCCGTTGCACCTGGTCGCGTTGTATCGGCGGGCGAACGCGTCGGATATGGAACAACCGTTGAAATTGACCATGGTCTGGGCTTTACAACACTGTACGCCCACCTGTCACAAATACTGGTATCACGTGGCGACTGGGTACGCCCAGGCACAGTTATTGGTCTGGCCGGCTCGTCTGGTCGTTCAACTGGTCCGCATTTGCATTATGAAATACGATACAAGGGTGCACCATTTGACCCAACAAAATTTGTAAAGGAAGAATAAAATGTTGGCATTTACAAACGCATCAGAAAAACAATCACCGACCATAATTGGGGCAGGTTGCAAATTGACAGGTGATATCAAAACCGACCACACAGTCCAAATCCACGGCGAAGTTGTCGGCACAGTCATTGCAGAAACTGTTGTAATCGGGCGTGGAGGTCGCGTAGTTGGCGAAGTACGCACCCCAGTTCTGTTCCTGCACGGAACATTGGATGGCCCTGCAATTGTAAATACCGCAAACGTATTCAGTGCAGCACAAATGACAGGGACACTATCATACCGCACATTAAACATCACCGGAAACACTGGTCTGGAATGCAAATTATCAAAACGCAAAGGAGAAGACGATGAACAAAACTGTATCTAAGGTTTTTATTGCCGCCGATCATCGTGGGGCAGGGTTAAAATTATATTTAATTGAAATGCTGTCCGCCGCAGGCTACAACGTTGTAAATCTGGGAGTTGATGATCCAAATGTTTCTGCTGACTATCCAGACGTTGCCGCAACATTGGCCGACGCAATGATTGATGATAAAAACGCGCGTGGGATAATTATCTGCGGCACAGGCGCAGGCGTTATGATTGCCGCAAACCGCTATCGCCACATTCGTGCATCGCGTTGTTGCACACCATCCCAGGCACGCGACGACCGCTTTCACGACGACATAAATGTACTGGCATTGGCCGCCGACGATATTGATATCGAAGTCGCATTTTTAACCGCCCAGACATTCCTGGAAAGTCCGTTTGATGCAATCGAACGCCGCATTCGTCGTATTGAAAAAATTTCTTAAACAAAAACAATCTAAAAAAAATCCCCCGCATGGGGGATTTTTTTTACTTCTTAACCACAAAGTTCACCAACTTCCTTGGCACAACAATCGTCTTGATTATCGTCGCGCCATCTAACTTGGCCCCCGCTGCTGTCTTCGCAGCAGAAACAATTGCTTCTTCGTCTGCATTTGCTGGCACAACAAAGTCTGCCGCACGTTTACCGTTAATTGACACAACAACCGTCATTTCGGTTTCAACCAATTTAGCCGCATCAAATGTTGGCCACGCCGTAAAGGCCAGCATTTCATTATGCCCCAATTTTTCCCACATTTCTTCGGTCAAATGTGGCGCAAACGGATTCAGAACCTGCAACAGTGTTTCATACGCAGGGCGGGGCATATTACCGCTAAACGCATTAATATACTCCATCATCGCAGAAATAGTTGTATTAAACTTCATATTTTCAATACGTTCTGTCGCATCCGCAATCAACTTATGCATCAGACGTTCCTGCGCGGCAGTCATTGGTTCATCTGTCAAATTATCCGACAATGCCTCAACACGTTTCAAGAAACGCTGAACCCCGGCCAACGCACCATCAGTCCAAACCGCGTTATTTTCCCATGGCCCCAATGATAATACCGCAACACGTCCTGCGTCCGCGCCAACACTGTCAACTAAATCCGCAACCATAAATCCATTTCCGCGCGACTTTGACATTTTATATCCATCATTACCCATCAACAACCCCTGGGCAGTGCGTCTGGCATATGGCTCTGGCGTATTAACCAACCCCAAATCAAACAGTGCACGATGCCAGAAACGCGAATAAATCAAATGGCGCGTATTATGTTCATGCCCACCATTGTAATGTGTAACTGGCATCCAATTTTCCATCTGCTGGCGTGAACAAAATTCTTTGTCATTCTTTGGGTCTAAATAGCGCAAGAAATACCACGAAGACCCCGCCCAACCTGGCATAGTATCTGTTTCTCGCTTTGCCGGTGCACCACAACACGGACATGTTGTATTAACCCAATCTGTTGCACGCGCCAATGGTCCTTCGCCATCATCTGTTGGGCGATAATCAGACATATATGGTTGCATAACTGGTAATTCAGATTCTTTAACTGGCTGCCAACCACATTTATCACAATAAATCATTGGAATTGGTTCACCCCAATACATCTGGCGCGAAAATCCCCAATCCTTTAACTTATATTTTGTCGTGCCATGCGCAATTCCATGCTCTTCACCATATTTGATTGCGGCCGCAATGGCATCTTCTTTGCCCATACCATTCAGGAATTCTGAATTTATATGTTCGCCATCACCTTCCCAAACCTTATCTGGTTCACCCCCAGATAAAACAGGAATAATTTCCAAACCAAACTTCTTGGCAAAATCCCAATCACGACCATCATGTGCTGGCACCGCCATAATCGTACCATATGCATAATCCACCAACACATAATCAGATGTAAACACTGGGATTTCACGTCCATTAAACGGATTTATCGCCATTATTCCCTTTAATTGAACACCTGTTTTTTCTTTGGTTGCATCTGTACGTTCAATTTCCGATTTCGCAGCAGATTCTTTGATATATGCCCGAACTTCATCTGCGTTTTCAATACGCCCATCATCCAACCATTTGGCCAACAGTTTATGCTCTGGCGCAATAACACAGAACGTAACCCCAAATA
This sequence comes from uncultured Alphaproteobacteria bacterium, assembly GCA_904502245.1. Lineage (GTDB taxonomy): Bacteria > Pseudomonadota > Alphaproteobacteria > Rs-D84 > Rs-D84 > Enterousia. The sequence goes on from CAJGDN010000012.1 coordinate 11,098, forward strand.
TTGTATCGACGCGCGTTGTATAAACCGTCATGACGTCATCACCAACACGAAAATCGACATCTGCACCATGCGAACGCCCAATCAGATTTATCTCATCTTTTTTGATACGTTCTTCAAAATTAACAATATCCAGACCATCTAACAATTTGTCTGCATATTTTGACAGTGCCAAATTCCACTGTAATTTTTCTTTCTTTTCAATTACACCGTGGCAACGTGGACATTTATTATCTTCTAGTTCCTCATTTGTAAATGTTGTACGACACGACGGGCACCAATTCATCGGCAGGGCAGATTTATACGCCAATCCCGCCTTATAAAACTGAATAAACATCCACTGCGTCCATTTGATATAATCTGGATCAGACGTAGAAACGCGCGTATCTGGACTGACCGACCAACCAACCCTGTCAATCATGTCAGAATAAGCAACAATCAACTCCTTGGCAACATCGCCTGGATGCTTACCAATTTTAGTCGCATAGTGTTCCCCAGCAATCCCCATTGCATCAAAACCCATTGGGAACAATACATCATACCCACGTGCACGACGAAAACGCGCCAAAACATCGATACCAGAATAATTCATCATATGTCCTGCGTGCATACCCGCACCAGACAAGAAAGGAAATTCAACCAATGTATAAAAACGTGGTTTTGCCCCATCATCTTTCGGTACAAATGCGCGCGCTTCACGCCAACGCTTCTGCCACTTCGCTTCGCGTTCATGAATTTTTGTCATATCGTCTGCCATTGCATATTCCTATTGTTTATATTTAAAACCAGCATGATTTTACCGCCCAACACAACCAAATTCAAGCAAAAATCATTGCAAAACACCCAAAAACATATATAATATCGGCACAACAAAAGAGGGCACAATGCGTCAAAAAGAACACAGATTATTACAAAACATCAAAGACTGCACAAAACAAAAAAATTTTTATAAAAGACAGGCAAACATATCTAAATACGCATGCATTTTTGCATGTTGCGGCACTGGCATTGCAACAATCGCCGCATTTATGAACGCTGCCGAAACCGGCTCAAGCGACGACACAACCGCTTTATTTGGACTGACCGCAATTGGTTTTGCGCTGGTCACAAACGCCACATATAAATCACACAAACACACAAACAAGATTGCAAAAAAATATCGCAACAAAATACAAAAAAGAAACCGCGCACTTAAAAACCTTCACAAAACACGATAACAAAAAAATATCTGCAACAATCATGCAGATATTTTTATATCTAAAACCAATTATTCAACTTTAAAACACGCTAAAAATTCCGTATTACCACTGCCACCCTTAACCGGCGATTCCGTTACCCCAACAGATTTAAAACCGCATTTTTCAAACGCATTCACAACACGATTAATTGATTCCTGATGCAATTCAGCTGATTTTATCACACCGTTGTATTTTGCCGCAACTTCACGCACCACTTCAAACTGCGGCTTAATCAACGCAACGATTGTTTTCGCCCCCCATGGACGCAAACATTCAACAATATTTGTTAGCGATATAAACGACACATCAATCACAATCAAATCTACCACCGATTGCACGGGCAGGGCACGAATATCCGTTTGTTCCAACGACACGACGCGCGGACTTTCACGCAGTTCCGGAATTAATTGATTTGTACCAACATCCACCGCATATACGCGTGCTGCACCATGATTTATCAAAACCTCGGTAAAACCACCTGTACTGGCACCAACATCCAGACAAACCATATTTTCTGGGTTAATTTTAAAATATTCCAACGCGCGTTCTAATTTTAAACTGCCGCGACCACTGGAATAGGGCAATGCACCGCCCGTCAGAACATCAGAATCCACCACATCTTGACTCGGTTTTTTTGCCAGAATGCCATTAATCGACACTAACCCCGCCTTAATCGCCGCCACCGCACGCGCACGTGTAGAATATAAACATCGCTGAACCAACGCTAAATCTAATCTCATACCAACTATTTTATCGCACAAAAACACTAAAATCAACAAAACACCCCACTCCAGGGCGCAAAAACAGCATTTTTTTACGCTCTATCGCAAAAAAAACGCTCGCAAACCCGCAGAAATCCGGCATTTTTTGCGTTTTTTACAGCCAGAATAGGGCACAATTCACCATTTTTAGGCCTGTTTTCAACAAATATAGCAAGCTAAGAACACATCACACAACACCAAAGACAGAACAAATTACAAAGCCAATAACAAGTGACTACTAAAAACTTTTAATAAACAGCATTAATTTCAGACATACACCTTTCTAAGAACAAAATTTATATAAACACATAAATATTTTTAGAAAAAACACATCCAAAAGCAAAATTGTTGCAACACAATCGCGACAAACATACAGCATATGAACAATCAACAAAAAAAAAAGAACAAATAACAAGAACAACAAAAGGCGCACAATCACACACTACCACCACAAATCAGCCACACCACAACCCTAAACTATACATAATATACATTATACGCCTTTTAAATATCACTCCCCCAGCACCTCGACAAGCACCCTATTTCCCATAAAAAAAAATAAAAAATTTAGCGAACCGCTTCAAACAAACGGTTCGCCAGCCACATTATTACCAATACACGCAATTCTATGCCTTAGTAATCTTTTTAATTTTCTTTAATGAATCCGACGCAACATTTGTCGCAACTTTTTTCAGACTTTTCAAAGACTTCTTTAATTCACTATCTTCAACCGCCCCTGTTTCAACAGGATCTACTTTTGAACAACAAAACGGACATTTTGTCGCCGCATTATTAATAGTAGACTTACAATATGGGCACGCATGAGTATTAGCAGGCTTTTTATCACGTATCTTGTTCATTGTACGAACGAACAAGAATATCGCAAACATCGTTATAAAGAAACTGACCACTGAATTCAAGAATACGCCCAAATTTAACGTTGTTGCCCCTGCTGCCTGCGCCGCAGCTATTGTTTCATAATGCGCACCTGCCTCGCCCCCGCCCAGCACAAAAAACCACTGCGAAAAATCAACACCACCAACCAACAATCCAATCGGAGGCATAATAACATCTTTTACCAACGAATTAACAACCCCAGTCATAACACTACCGACAATGATACCAACCGCCATATCGATTGCATTTCCACGTTGAACAAAAGTACTAAATTCTTTAAATATATTACTCTTTTTTGCCATTTTTTACTCCTTTTCTTGTTTGTACGAATAATCCTCGATTGCACGCAAAACCTTACCCAAGGTCTTGCGCAAGTTCTCATCCCGCGTTTGGACAACAATATCTGCCATCGCATAGATGTTATATCGTTCTTCTATTAATTGCGCCAATATTTTACGACTGTCCGTATTCAGCAATTGCGGACGCGTATCACGACTTTTTGTTCGCTTAACCAACAAATCCAAATCTGCCCGCAACCAAACAGTCAGCGCACGTTCCTGCATCATTTCACGTATCGCCGGGGTTATAAAAGCCCCCTCGCCCGTCGAAATCACTTTCAACGCAGGCGGCGTATCTAACAAACGCTCTATCACACGTTGTTCCACACGCCGAAATTCTTCTTCACCATACATAGAAAAAATATCTACCACACTGCAACCTGCGGCCGCCTCAATCTCTTTATCAGAATCAACAAACGGAATCCCTAAGCGTCGCGCCAAGGCACGCCCAACACTTGTTTTGCCCGCCCCCATCAATCCAACCATAACAACCGGCCGATCAATAAAATCTTCATATTCATTATTTTTATTTACCATAATCAGACATTTTATCAAATTTTCCCTAATAAACAATAAAAAAACAGGTCAATCCACAAATACCATTTTAAACAAATGGGAATTTATGCTATAATAAAAAACATCAATAAAGAAAAGAGTCACGCCATGAAACACACAATACTAATAACAGCCATCTCGGTCGCATGCATATCTGGCGAAAACGCATTTGCATCGCATTTTTACACAAACGCGGTATCAGCACACAACATTACCGCAATCCAACACACAATCGCCCAAACAGCATTCGCATCATTCGACGGCCCAATGGCACGCGCAATCGCACACCAACCATATAATCAACAAAAAACAAACGAAGACCCTGCCACCACATATGGACACGCCCCAATGTACGGCACAATGTCAATTTATGGCGAATACAATGACGATGGCCGCAACGGCGGCGACAGCATCTCTCCACGCCAAACAATCAGCAACGCATGGTTAAACTGGCAACACATTGGCAACGACACAAAACATGACGAAATCGCACACCTAGAATCAAAATACAACTTGTATATGGGTGGCCTGACCAGCGGCCGCACAAAATTCGGCGATGCAAACACCGCATGGGGAATCTACACCGGATACATAGACGGTTTTGCATCAAATCACACAATACAATCTGACAGCAACGGTGGCCTCTTTGGCATATACAACAGATACCAAGACAAAAAATTAAACATATCTACAACAATAAACGGCGGTGTTATAAACAACATAACAAACACCATATTTGGCATTGACGAAACGACAAACTTTTGGATTGGCGGAATCGTTAATACAACATACAACATCGCAATGGATAACACATTCACGCTGCAACCCAACATCCAAATTGGATACACATGGATAAAATCAGAAAATTACACATCTGCATCTGGCGACATCATATCTAACGACGCATTTAACATGACAGAATTCACCCCCGGAATCAGCGCAATAAAACACATTGGCAACAATTGGTTCGGCGAAATCGGCGTAAAACACATTATGATATTTGACAACGGCGGCGACATCAAAGTTAACGGTCACGCCATAGACGCATTAACCAACCACAATTTTACAGAATACGCCATATCACTTGAAAAAGCCGCCGGCCCAATTGCACTGCGCGCCAACATCGGCCGTCGCGACGGCAGCCGCAGCGGATGGATTGGCGGATTAAATTTCAAATATTTGTTCTAGAACAACAAAAACCGCCAAATGGCGGTTTTTTTTCAACGACTTTTTACCATCTTTATCAGCAAACACACTTCATTTCCCAACGCCCATCGCCACACGGCAGCGATTATCTGGCTGTTGCGATTTGTTTTAGCCGCAAATTAATAATCATGCGTCGTATAAACAGACAATGATTTACCTTACAACGCATCCATACACATTGAACGCGCAATTTGAACCATAACCAATGAACGCACAGCCCTACTCCATATTCGCCAATTGTTCCAATTGATCTGCTGCAATCAGCGCATCAATCATTTCATCCAAGCCTGCCCCACCGGCCAAAATATCATCCAACTTGTACAACGTTAATTTGATACGATGATCGGTTACACGCTGTTCTGGGAAATTATAGGTGCGAATTTTTTCACTGCGATCACCCGAACCAACCATAGACTTGCGCGATGCATTACTTGCATTCATTTGTTCTTCACGCTGTTTTTCATACAACTTTGAACGCAAGACCGCCATTGCCGCAGTTTTATTCTGCAACTGTGAACGTTCGTTCTGACACGTTACAACAATTCCGGTTGGAAAGTGCGTAATACGTATCGCACTGTCTGTTTTATTAACGTGCTGACCACCCGCCCCAGACGCACGAAAGATATCAATACGAATATCTTTATCTTCAATAACAACGTCAATATCTTTTGCCTCAGGCATAACAGCAACGGACGCCGCACTGGTATGGATACGACCACCCGCTTCGGTTTCTGGCACACGCTGAACACGATGGATTCCTGATTCAAATTTCATACGCCCATACGCACCCGAGCCATCAATTTTGAATATAATTTCTTTATACCCACGCAAAGATGTTGCGTTTTCTTCAATAACTTCTACCTTCCACCCCTGGCGCAAAGCATAAGATTTGTACTGATTATACAAATCCCCCGCAAACAATGCAGATTCTTCACCACCAACACCGGCGCGAATTTCCATAATAACACCATTATCATCCGCATCATCGCGTGGCAACAGCGCAATCTGCAACTTCTTTTCAATTTCCGGCAACGCATGATTTAATTCAACCAATTGTTCCGCCGCAATTTCGCGTAATTCTGGATCAGACTGCATCTCTTTTGCATCGCTGATGCCCGCCACTGTCTGAAAGTACTCATTTATCAATGGTAAAATTTCACCCAAGCGCGAATATTCCTTGGACAACTTAGTCAACTGCTCGCCCGATATCTCACCCGAATTCATCTGGGTTTCTATTTCGGCCGCACGCGTTTGAATATCTCTTAATTTCTGTTCGATTATCATAATTATGCACCTTTTACCATTTTTACCGCATCCGAAACAGACAAACTTTGTTGTTCACCAGACACCATGTTTTTAACAGCAACAACTTGATTCTTAACTTCATCTTCACCTATTATCATACTGTATTTTGCTTTTATTTTATCAGCGTACTCAATTTGATTTTTAAACTTTTTATCCGCATCCAGGAACGATACAGCCGCAATATTTTCATCACGCAGCAAATTTAACACACCTACCGCATACGACAGATTTTCCGCCCCCATACACAGCACTGCAACATCAACTGGTGATTCAAAACGGCTTAAATCAATCGCACCCGATTCCATCAGCGCAACAAATATACGTGAAAAACCAATCGCCGCACCAACACCAATAATTTTCGTCTTGCTAAATTTACCTGCCAAGTCAGCATAACGACCGCCACCAGCCGCAGTACCCAATTCTGGATGACTTAATAACTTAAATTCAAACACCAGACCAGTATAATATGCCAAACCACGCGTAATCGACAAATCAATTTCTGCATTCTTTACACCAAATAATTCCAATGTTTTCATAAATTCATTCAATTCAGAAACCGCTGCGTCCAACTTATCAGACTTGTTCAAGAATCCCGAATAACCATTTACAAACACTGATTTAATTTGATTTTCTTTTTCTGGGTTATTTAACGTATCTCTCAATCCTTCGGCAAAATCTTCATCGCCCATTTTGTCTTTTTTATCGATTAAAACGAATACATCTTTTTTCTGTACATCATTCATTTCCAGATAATCAAACAACGCATCCCAGAATGGTCGCGAACCGACACACACTGCATTCTCACCGATAAATTCGGATACAGAATTTAATGTACGCTGAATTACGGATATAATTTCCGCATCATAATTCGTTGATAACGAATTAACACCCATTATATCCATATCCATCTGATAAAATTCACGATAACGGCCGCGCTGTGCACGTTCCCCACGATAACGTTTTGAAAATTGACTGGCACGAAATGGAAAGACCAAATCATTCAGATGCCCCGCCACATAACGCGACAGTCCAACCGTACCATCATATCGCAACCCCATTTTTGTATCACCTTTTTGAAACAAAAACATTTGGGTTTCAATTTCATCCCAGTTATCTTTATCAGTCAAAACTTCGGCACGTTCAATCGCTGGCAAATCCAGCATATTAAACCCAGACTTTTTCAGCACATCCAGCATACGTGCCGCACAAAAATCAAAGCAACGCTGTTGAACTGGTAATAATTCTATAAATCCCGACAAAGGTTTTGTTGGTTTTAAATCCATTTTATTTATTCCTATTGTTTACACATGAAAACGACGACATTACTAATGTCAATTATATCATAAAAAAACACAATATGCTAATATTCGCCCGCCTGGGCGTGATGAAAACCGAACAAGATAAAGTTTTTATCTAACATTTCACATAAATTATAGGACAAATTTATTTTTTTTCAAGTAATTTCATCTGCATTTAAATTCAGGCGGGGCGCAACGCCCACACACAAATGACGAAAGAAAAGAAATTCTTGCCTTAAAACATCTGTGACGTGTTGCTTTTTGCGCCCCGGAAAGACATACATATAATACCGCCCAAACACACAATACTCAACAGGTACGTTTTCTTAACATGCTAAAAATATCTATGCAGCGTCCCACCATTTTGTTTCAGCCAACGTTTTGCACGCTCGACCCCCGGCCCATACAATTCACGCACAGTCATCCAAAACTCAGGCGAATGATTCATATGCCGCACATGCGCCAATTCATGCATAACCACATACCGCATAACGTCAATCGGTGCGAACGCCAACCGCCATGAAAAAGACATTGTACCTGTTGTTGAACAGCTGCCCCAACGACTGGTTGTATCACGCAGCGCAATTCGTCGTGGCCAGAATTCATGCGGGGCCGTCCGAATAACATCCTTAACTGCAGACAAAAATTCTGCACGTACAACATCACGCACGCGACGTTCAAACATATCCATCGCGCCCCCAACAACCAGAACCGTACCGTCATCACTAAATTTATTTGAACGCATATCTGGATTATGCTGCAATTGCACACATCGCCCCAGAAATTCTATTTCATCCCCAGGCTTCAGCGCAATCTTGCCCACGCATTTCTGAAAAACACATTCCAACCAACTTTGTTTTGAAACCAAGAATTTTATCGCCGCCCGTTCTGACACCAACCACGGCTTAGTAATATGAATTTCACGCTTTGGCACCACCTTGGGACGCAGTGTAATATTCTTTATGCCACGTCGCGTGGATATAAAAATTGGGATTTCGCCACCATCAGACAATGTAAAAACATATTCAGCCATTATTTAATCTTATCTTTGATATCATTTGCGATTACATCTGCATCAAATCCTAATTCAGAATAAACTTGCGCCCCTGGTCCCGACATACCAAATCGATCAATTCCAACAACCGCATCCGCGAATTCGAACCATGGTGCAGATGCCGCAGCCTCAATCGCAATTACTGTGCCACGCAATATTTTCTGCTTATATTCTGCATCCTGCATACGGAAATCTGCAACCGACGGCATTGATACAACCTGAACCATATCACCCAATTTTTCTGCAACAGATATTGCCAACGGCACCTCAGCCCCGGTCGCAATAATTGTCGCGCGAATATTTTTTGCGCCCGCCGCACGAATTAAGTATGCACCACGCCCAACATCTGCGCCCAATGGCGTTTCCACACGTGTAATCTTCTGACGCGACAAAACAATACATGTTGGTCTTTCCGGTTCAGTCAATGCACGTCTCCATGCAAACATAACCTCGACCCCATTACATGGACGATACACATTTAAATTCGGAATTAAACGCAGCGATGGCAACTGTTCAATCGGCTGATGCGTTGGCCCATCTTCGCCAACCGCAACGCTATCATGCGTAAAGACATATATAACCGGCAATTTTGACATCGCCGCCAAACGAATACTTGGGCGCATATAATCACTGAACACCAAGAAAGTCGACCCAAAACACCGCACGCCCGCAATCATCAAACCATTCATAATTGCACCCATGGCATGTTCACGCACACCATAGTTTATATAATTTCCCGAAAAATCATCAGATGTAATATCGCGCACATCACCGACATGGACATTCGTACTGCCCCCCAGGTCTGCACTGCCCCCAACAACATTTGCACCTGCCTTGAACAGTTCTTCCAAAAACATACCCGACAATTCACGCGTCGACACATCACGCGTCAGTTCAGGCAACGACACATTCGGCACAATATCTTCGCGCCCGCCACCAATAATCGGCATTTGTTCCATGGCAACATTTCGCCATATTTCTTCCCCCAGTGGCGAAACATAGTTTTGAATTAATTGTTTTATCTCAGTATCGCTTAACGCAAATCCATGCGCACGATTTGATCCTGCCAAACTGGATCCCGCCCCCAACTCTGTTTTACATTGAATAAATACTGGGAATTCTGAATTTTGTGCGGCACACAATGCGCGATTAATCTTAACAAAATCATTTCCTGGCACACTAATAACACGCCATCCTGCCGCCACCATACGCGCCGGCACGTCCACGTCTGTCTGGGCCACGCCATCAATACTGACGCCATTATCCGCCCACAGCAAAACCATGTTATTTAATTTATAACGTCCCGCAAACGCAATTGATTCCTGGGCAACACCTTCCATTAAATCGCCATCAGAACACAGACAATAGATGCACGAATCAGTATTGTTCATTTTGGACGCCAACGCCATACCAACGGCATTACCGACCCCCTGCCCCAAAGGTCCGGTCGTCGCATCAACCCCTGGCAATCCATATTCCGGATGTCCCGGCAAACCGCCCACACGACGCAAGGTATTCATATCACCAACATCATACCCCGCCAACTTTAACACAGAATACAACAACGCACTGCCATGCCCTGCCGACAACACGAATCTGTCCATACCACGGCGCAAAAAGTTTGCAAAAACAGTTGTTATAACATCGGCGCACCCCAACACAATACCAACGTGTCCACTGTTCGCCGTACGAATTGCATGCAACGCCAACGCGCGCACTGCATTTGACATTTCTTTTAAATCTTTGGAATTATATTTCATGTGTGATATTATATCATAAAAAGGATGTATATAAAATGTTAAAAATATGGACAGATGGATCGTGTCTGGGCAATCCTGGACCGGGCGGATGGGGATTTGTTGCAACCGATGGCGTAAACATTGCAGAACGCAGCGGCGGCGAACCCGAAACAACGAACAATCGTATGGAATTAATGGCGGTAATTCGCGCCCTGACGGCGGCGGCACGCCACGACGAATTGGAAATTCATACAGACAGCCAATATGTAAAGAACGGCATGCAATCGTGGGTAAAAAATTGGAAGAAGAACAATTGGCGCACCGCGGATAAAAAACCGGTAAAAAATCAAGACCTGTGGCAGAAACTGGATGAATTGGCATCGACAAAAAAAATTCATTGGCATTGGGTCAAAGGGCACGCCGGCAATGAAATGAACGAACGCGTTGATGTATTGGCACGCACCGCCGCCGAAAGTTTTAAATAATAAAACCGCCGAAACGGCGGTTCTATTATCCACGAAATCCCATCGCGACAATAAACATTTCCACACTGTCTTTACGCGAAGA
>CAJGDN010000013.1 GCA_904502245.1 uncultured Alphaproteobacteria bacterium
ACCCCCGACCAAAGGATTATGATTCCTCTGCTCTACCACTGAGCTACGCTGCCAAACGCCACAAATTATAACAACTTTTTTTTTAAATGCAAGAAAAACAAACACAATGATTTTGTTCTTATTAAAAACGACGATTTATTTTAATAAAATTACAAAGCACAAAATCAATCAATTCAATATCATGAAAAGAATTTTATATATCCTGTTATTTACCCTGACCATGGTTCCTATACACGCAGAAACCAATCCATTTTTTAATGGATACGAAAACCAATTTGTATTTAACATCGGCACCGGTGTAAACGGCGGATTTCTGTTACCACCCCCTACGCAATGGGTACCATTTGCAATGTTAAACGCACAATATTCCCAACCCGCAAATTTTTTCAGACTGCATGCACGCAAATCATTAAATATAATACAAACAATTGGGTACGGTCAAAGATATGGTTGGGATTGGGAAAAATTCACCATACCAATTGGTATAATGTCCGTGGACATTGTTCCAGCATTCGGAAAAAAATGGTATACATTTATCGGGCTTGGGGCCGGGTTTCAGGCACAACAAAACGACCGCATCGGTTCAAAATTTTTATTCACCTTTAAATTTGGCGGCGCATACCGATTATCAGAATGCAGCAGCATTGAATTTTTTGCTCAACATTTTTCCAATGGAAACACCGCACCAGAAAACAATTCCTATGCTTTTTATGGTTTTGGACTGGCATACAATTTTTAATACCAATCACCATTCAATCGGTGTTTTTCCGCACCCAACCAAATATTCATTTGCCTGACTGAAATGCTTATTACCAAAGAATCCACGATACGCAGACAACGGTGACGGATGTGCACTTTTCAGAACCAGGTTTTTATTAACATCAACAAACGTTGCCTTTTTCTGAGCATATGATCCCCACAACATATAAACAATATTTTCGCGCTTTGCGACCGCACGAATAACGCTGTCTGTAAATTCTTCCCAACCATGTCCCGCATGTGATGCCGCTGCATGCGCACGAACAGTCAATGTCGCATTCAGCAATAATACCCCCTGCTGCGCCCAATGTGTTAAATCACCATTTGTGACAGATTTTCGCCCCAAATCAGATTCAATTTCCTTATAAATATTTACCAATGATGGTGGAATTTGGGTTGGCGGTAACACAGAAAAACATAATCCATGCGCCTGCCCTGGTTCGTGATATGGGTCCTGACCGATAATAACAACCTTGACCTGGTCCAGTGGACATAAATTAAATGCATTAAAGATATTCTGTGGGGCCGGATAAACAGTCTTGCCTGACAAATATTCACCACGCACAAAATCAGTCAGCCTAACAAAATAATCCTTGTCAAATTCCGCACTTAATGCATCTTTCCACGATTGTTCAATTTTTACATCCATTATTTTATCCTTTAATTGGTATGCAAGCAGGCGTCCACAGAAATTAATTTTTGTTGTAAAGATTTCCACAAAACCACATCAATATACCCCCGTGGCAATCCTGTTTCACGAACCAAATGCGCAAACATATCATCACAGGCCGCCTTGACATCCGCCGACAAATTCCCATTATCAATTGGCATGTCTTTTCCCACGAAAACACACCCCAGACGCTGAATCCAGATATCATATTTCACAACATCTTCGCCCAGATTTCGCGCCAAATGATTAGCGGTAATTTTCCCAATATGTGGCAGTTTTTGCAAATACCCCAATCGTTCATCTAATGATTCTAATTTATAATATTCATCACAAAAATCGCAACGATTTTCCCAAATTTTACAAATTGCACTAACTTTATTTTTATTATTAAACAATTCAATTAACAAATTGAAATCAGCACCAAATCCATGCAAAACATTCATAATTTTTTCATGAATTTTTTTTGCTGTTTGTTGCGAAAACCCGCCCGCCAAAATCACATATGCGCAATGTCCTGCAAATTCATCTGCATGATAAATTTTTCGCGATTTCAGATTCTTTAAAATATCATCAAAAGATTGCGCATCACTGTCCAACCCACGCGCCCGCAATTGTGAATCTAAATCAAAAAACCATTTTCGCGAGAACATTGTTATCTATCGCTCTGCCCCTGCTGTTACCATCATTTCTGGGCTGATTGTTTGTCCTTGTTGTTGTTTCATCATAGAATTCAGTTTATCACTGCCCGCGTTAAATTGTTTAGTTTCCAACGCATTAATTTCTTTTTTTATCGCATCAATTCGTGCACGCTTATGCCAAATTTGACTTTCAGAAATACCATTTGATGTCAGTTCCTGAATTTCTTTTTCCAACGCCTGCATTTCTTCAATCAGTTTATCTTTTTGACTTGGCCCATGCTTAATAATCTTTGGTAATTCAAACATTGTCGCCCCCACATATAAAATCATGGCGCGGAAACCCGCGCCATATTCATATTATATATCCAAATTTGCATCCAACGCATTTTCTACGATAAAGTCGCGACGCGGTTCAACCACATCCCCCATTAACATAGAAACAACTTCGTCGGCCTTGGCTGCGTCATCAATTTTAACCTGGAACAAAGAACGATGATTTGGATCCATTGTTGTTTCCCACAACTGTTCAGCATTCATTTCACCCAAACCTTTGTATCGCTGAATCTTCAATCCTGTTTTGGCATATTCAAATGCAGTTTCCAGCAATTTCAATGCCCCCCAGATTTTCTGATTTTTAGACTTTACGCGCAGAACAGTTGGTCTGCTGAACATTTCAATCAGTTCATCATGCCCAGCCAACTTATGCCATGCACGAATTTCTGAACCGTTGATTTTTTCACGTGGCAACAAATATGTCTCGCGTACACTGCGCAACGTGCGTGTGATTTCAATTCCTGCGTCTGTCGCAGACACTTTCCAGCCACGTTCAAATTCTAATTCTTGGGCATCCAGCATATTTTGAACATTTGCAAAAACATCTGCATTTTCGTTTTCAAATGCACCATTTAATGCCAACGCTTCTACAAATCGCAATGGTACAATATGATTTAGTGGCTGCAAGATATTACGCATATCCAGCACCAATCCCAACAAACGCTTCAAATCTGCACCCGATACCTGAACCCCAGTGGCGGTTTCAATCATACCATCGGTCGCCAACTGTTCCATCAAGTAATCATCCATTTCACGTTGATTTTGCAGATAAATCTGCTGTTTTCCGCGACTTACCCCATAAAGTGGTGGTTTTGCCACATAGATATATCCGCGTTCAATCGCCTGTGGCATATGACGATAAAAGAACGTCATCAGCAATGTCTGAATGTGCTGACCGTCAACGTCAGCATCGGTCATGATGATAACTTTATGATATCTCATTTTTTCAATATCAAAATCATCTTTACCAATCCCTGCCCCCATTGTCGTAATCAATGCACCAATGGTATCCGAACCCAACATTTTATCAAAACGTACACGTTCAACATTCAGAATCTTACCACGCAATGGCAAAATCGCCTGGGTTTTACGATCACGCCCCTGCTTTGCTGTACCACCAGCCGAATCCCCCTCAACAATAAACAGTTCACATTTTGCCGGATCACGTTCTGAACAACCCGCCAACTTACCCGGCAGACCTCCCAATTCAGGCCCTGTTTTTTTACGAGATAATTCACGAGCTTTACGCGCTGCCTCACGTGCGGTTGCAGCTTCTATGATCTTATCAACAATTGTTTTTGCAATCGCTGGATTTTCATCCAAGAATTCATACAGCATTTCAGAAACGGTACTTTCAACAATTGGACGAACCTCACTGGATACCAATTTATCCTTGGTCTGCGAACCAAATTTTGGATCTGGAATTTTCACACTAACAATACTGGTCAAACCTTCGCGGAAATCTTCGCCTGACAGATTAATATCCTTCTTGGTTCCCTTTTCCGCAATATATTTATTAATTGCACGCGTCAATCCTGCGCGAAATCCCGCCAGATGCGTTCCACCATCACGGTTTGGAATATTATTAGTAAAGCACAATGACGTTTCCGTATACGCTGTTGTCCATTGCAGAACAATTTCAATATACGTATCATCCAATTGCTTAATCATTTGAATTGGGTCTTTATTCAGTAATTCCTTAGACTTATCTAAATAAGTTGCAAATCCCTTTAACCCATCAACACTGTGAAATTCGCGTTCTTTCTTTTCGCCACCACGCAAATCTTCCAAGATAATTTTAACATTTGCATTCAAATATGACTGTTCGCGCAACCATGTTTCCATAGTATCAAAACTAAATTCAGTTCCTGTAAATGTTTCCGGCGACGGCAGGAAAGTAACCTCAGTCCCATGTTCTATACCTGATTTATTTTCAGTTATTTTCAAATCACATGTTGGTACACCATCTGCGAACGACATAAACGCTTCTTTATCACCGCGCCAAACTTTAACCTCTAACCACGTAGACAAGGCATTAACCACCGACACACCAACACCGTGCAGACCACCAGATACCTTGTACGCGCCACTGCCTTCGTTATCAAATTTACCACCTGCGTGCAACTCACACATAATCAGTTCCAACGCACTGCGTCCTGTATCATGATTGATATCGAACGGCATACCACGTCCATTATCACGAATTGTGGCCGACCCATCTGCATTCAGCGAAACATATACTGTATCCGCATAGCCCGCCATTGCTTCGTCAATAGAGTTATTAACAACTTCATAAATCATATGGTGCAAACCACTTCCGCCTTCGCCCACGTCACCAATGTACATACCTGGGCGTTTTTTAACCGCCTCTAACCCTTTTAGGACCTTAATGGAATCACCTGTATATTCATTATTTACTGCCATATATATTTCCTTTCTTTTTTCTGTGTAAAACATAGCAATTTCTGGTATAATTATCAAGGAAAAAGGGGGAAAAATATCGTGTCATCAGAAACAGAAGCTTTTACCAAAAAATCCGATTACCTGACCCCACTTCAGGTTGCAAAGAAATTAAACACAGACGAAGAAACTGTATATCGTGCAATGAAAACAATGTATCTTCGCAAAGCCACCGTCAAGATAAAGGCAGGTCCACGTCCAATGGTTATTTGTTCCAGGTACAGTCATTCTACAAAAAACAAAATTCTTCCATACAGATTGCGTTCTGACGCACTGGAAAATTTTAAAGAACATATAAAAATTCAACAAGCCAAGGAAAAATAATATGAAATTTAAATTGATATATTTCGGAGATATTTTGATTAATCCTAAGAAACGTGCCCAGCATATTGCAGACATCCGCATGCAGTTTCATCCACAACTAAAAAAATTAATTGAACACAGTCCATGGAATAATCTGACCCAATACATGGTACCGAATCCGATAAAAACCCCAATAACCACTCGTCACGTTGGCGGCATTGATTGGAATCCGATTATTACACCAAATTTAAAATTATTGGCAGAATTAGACATACAAATGTTGCACCCAGAAATTGTTGGCGTCCCGCGCAGTGACATTGACAACCGTGTAAAAACGATTATGGACGGTCTACGTTGTCCACAAAACGAACACGAAATCGGTTCAAACACACCACGTGACATTGGTCCAATTTACACATTACTTGATGACGACCATTTAATAACAAAATTGTCTGTTAACACCAGCCACCTGCTGGACAACAGTATATTTCGCGAACACGAACTGTGCACACCTGATTCAATCTTTATGATGATTGATGTAAATGTCCGTGTTGCCGAAGGAACACTGGAAAACCTGCCATTCATGGTATAAGAAAAATCCCCCTCTTATAACAGTGGGGGTAAATTAAAGATAATGGTACAGATATGGACAGTGCCGACAACGTAGTATACAAACGCTACACGAATTGTCGGCACTGCGTACAGATATGCCATTAGATTTAATTTTTAAGATAATGCGGATGTAATTTGGTCTTGCATCTGGAACGTCCCCAGCACAACCCATGCAATAATTGCCGACACCAATAAGATTCCCAAACTGTTTAAAGTATTTGAAATCTTTTCCATTTTTCGCACAGATTCATTTAAATAATCATTTGCAACCTGGGTTAAATTTTCATCAAAGCCGTTCATATCAGCATATATTGTTAAATCCCCAATAATTTCATCATCTGGGAAACCGCGCCCTGTTTTTTCCAACGCACGTCCTAAATTATCACCATTGGCAATAAACCTTAATGCTTTGTCTAAAATGCTGCGCAGATATCTGCTGGCGCTATCTGCTAACATTCGCATTGCATCTGGGATTGTAACGCCTGCACTGACCATGGCGGCCAAACTCATCAACCAACCAACAGATACCTGAATTTTATACGTACTCCATGGTGGGAACTTATCAAACACTGCGCGAATACGTCCTGTCCAATTTGCCAGACTGACCCAACAAATCGAAACAATAATAGCAAAAACCAATAAAAACACATACCAATATTGAATTGAAAAATCCGACAACCACACCAAAGAACGTGCCGTCCCACGCCATACGACTGAATTACCTGCAACCTCGGCCAATGGTGGAACCAAGTAAATTCCAACCATAATGATAATACCAAAAGTTAATGCCAGCAAAAACAAAGGATACACAACTGCGGTTGTCATCGCCCGCCGGATACGCTGCATACCATCAACCACACGCCCAACATTTTCCAGCGCAATCACCAAATTAGATAAATTTCCAGATGTCACCAACAGTGTTTCATTTTGTGGCACCCACCCACGTGTTGCTTCTGAAAAAGTCATACCTTTTTCCAGGTTTTTTTGCCATTGACGCATAACGATTGCAAATGGTTCGTTTGGTTTTTTTCCATTTTTTGATTCAACCATTTCCAGACGTTCCAGCGCATCAATTAATGTAAAATCATTTCGCAACAGTGACGCCAACTTGCGACAAATCGCCATACGCTTTTCCGTATTTAAACGGAACATCATCTTTGCATATAACAGTTCCAGCTTTTTCATATCAGTATACCCCCGGCTGGTCTAACTGTCCAACCCAGCGTTCTACTTCATCAACACTAATAATTCCCTGCAACATTAATGACACTGCCGCTTCTTTCAATGTACGTCCATCCATTTCTTCCATCCAATAACGCACGGCTGCATCTGTATTACCTGCCAACGCCAGACGTAAAAATTCACTGTTTGTAATAATAATTTCACCAGCTTTGATACGTCCGATATTACCTGTACCATTACAGTGCGGACACCCCGCCCCACGTTGATAGACCTGGCGCAGACCAATATCACCATACGCATCTACAACACGACGATACGCCCCACGTTCTGGGTGTGCAGATAACAATTCACGACAATGCGGACACAACTTTTTAAACAATCGCATTGACACTAAACCACGCATCAATGTTTCTTCTTTCAGTTTAAAAGGCTCGATTCCTAAATCTAATAATCTGGTTAACGCCGCCATTGCAGAATTCGCATGCAATGTTGTCCAAACATTATGTCCAGACAACGCACCACGCACTGTCAGTTGTGCAGCCGCCAACGTACGAATTTCTCCAACCATCAACGTATCCGGGTCACTGCGCAACGCAGCCGCCAATGCCTCTACATACTTTTCTTCACGTTGTTCTTCATTTGTTGTATTAACCACCGGCATTTGACGTGCGCCAAAAATCTTTTGTTCAACTGGGTTTTCCACCGTAATCATATTGATTTCATAATTTCGTTCACGCAACATCATCGACATATTACGAACCAGTGTTGTTGATTTACCTGAACTGGTCGGACCCGCAACAATAACTAATCCTGTTGGGAACGAACGCAGACGTGCCAACAAGCGCTGTTCATATGGTCCAAACTCTTGCTCTGTCTTTAAACCTTCGGACGGATTATCATACAGCAATCGCATAACCACATAACGACTGCCAAATGCAATCGGGTTAAATTGCATACGCACGCCCAAAACACCCGTTGGCAGATATAAATCTCTGGTTCCACGCAGTGGCGTACGTCCATCCTTTTGTGCCGATTGATATTCATTCTGAGCATAGTTTGCATTTGACATATCAGATGATGCAAATGCCGCACGAACAAAAGATTCACCCCATTGAGAGTTATATTCCATAACAGGCTGCATACTGCCATCTATACGAAAGAAAATAGTTGTCTGATCCGCAACTTCGATATGAACGTCTGATACTTTTTGTGCTGCAGCCTTGGCGATAATATCAACAAAATCTTTCTGCATCTGATTATCAAAATCCGAACGCACACGACCCCCACCCCCCAGACGCATTTCATTAGATTTATATATATTTGAAATCAACCCCAGATCAGAATAAAAAGGTTCGCGCATTTTACGTCCGCGACGCTTTAACAAATCCAAGAAAGCCAACACCCGTCCATCATAACGATGTGTACGTGAAATAATAATTTCACCACCGGTAAAATATGCGATTAAACTTTGTGTATCATGCGGCAATTCCATTATGGCACCTGTTGCTGTCAACAACCGGTTACCATTTGCAAACAGGTAATCTATAATATCTTTGGATTCAGCCGTCTCTAACCCATTTGGAATAGACGGTTTATCTGAAACGATTGAATTTTCCAAGATTTCTTTTGCCATATTAATTATTTTCCATTTGTAATATTCAACACCTGTGTATTACCGTCTTTATCAACCAACACAACCCCGTCATACAAAGAAATTGTTTTAACAGTCATACCATCCAATGTTTTACCAACACTGATACGTCTTTTTTGACCATTATTTAAATCTTCAACAGTTGCCTGCAATTGTGCACCTGCACCAACAACATTAACCAAACGCCAATTTTTTGAGATATCACCCCCAACTTCTGCTTTTACAGCAGACACAGCAGAAGAAGTATAATCTTTTACTTCTTGTTTTTTTACATCTTCAATTTCTTTTATCCACTCTTCTTTTTCTTTTTCTATACGCGCAGCCTCTGCTTCTAACTTAGCTTTTTGTGTTTCTATTTCCTGTTGTTGTTGTTCTGCGCGTCCCGACAATGTATCAATTTCCATATGCAGTTTAATTTTTTCTGCTGCCAATCTATCTAAATCCAAATCTAATTGTGCACGTTCTTTTTCCAACTGCATCATAATTTTTTGTTGTTCTAAATCTGTAATTTGTTGAAACAAAGACCCATTTGGATCATATGCAGCAACAGCATCAGCAGACATTTGTTCCATCTGAATTTCTTCTGTAATCTCTTCTACAACTTCTTCTGCATACGCGCCATTAAATACAACAGCGCCACAAACAAACAACCCGAACAAAAACATTTTTTTACTTTGCATAGATTAATACCTCATAGTTCCATGACCGCGTACGTGCATTCCACCCCGCCTGCATTAAATAAACCCCACCGAAATCATCAAAGATTTCCATGAACTGTTGTGGTATCAGCTTAGAATCCGCCCCAACTTCTACCACATTAACGGTTGCAACATCAACACCATTGGTTAATGTATCAACCACAATCTCTATATCTACAATTTCATTTATCCTCTGGAAAGCAGACGTTATATCACGAACGATTGTTTCTGCATCACGTTCATCTTGGCTTGAAAAAGTTTCTAAATTTGGCAATGCAACCTGCACACGTAATGTATCTTCGTTCAACTCGTTAACCAGTGCCCCTGGCATTAAACCTGTTGCAACATTATAAAATTCATCCAACGTGCCAAAATCACGTTTAAAATCTGCAATTGCATATTTTTCACCACACACAACATTAATCTGATTCCACCCTATAACCGGCTGCATTAAAAAAGCAATCGCCTGATAACACTGCTTTGCACGTGCCATCATATCCGGCAACAATTCATACGGCATCACAATTGGTTCTGGTGGCAAGTTTTTTTCAATTTCAAATTGCGCATCTAATTCTTTTGATTTTTCTTCTATTTGTTTTTTATATTCTGCAACCAGTTCTGGGTTTAATTCTGCAACCTGGGGACGTGGCGCAAATGTCTGAACCACAGAATCCCGGAATATAAACGCCATACCAAACACAAACAATGCAAATACAATTAACGAAAACATGCGCGAACCCAAACGACTGATTGTGTGCAGTACCGCCCGTGACTGACCATTCAACAAATCCCCAATATTTCTTTCTGCAGCCCTGGGCATTCCCCACGCCCCCGGCGCAAAGAATGCGCCCCAATCTGGGATTTCTGACATTTTTACATATTCGTTGCGCGCTTCATCTTCTGATTCAAACAATTTATCAACCAGAATAACACCATTACGTGCCGCCACCATATAAAAGCCACGTGGAACAGAAAATACCGCCAAAAAAGAAGTATATTCTGAAAAACTCTCCATTACTTCTGCTGCAGCACTTAACATCCCTGCACGCGCACCATTTTTACGCGCCGCCAAACCAATCATTGCGCGATATTCTGTATACAGGTTCAGTTTTTTATCAACACTGCGTGACAAAGACCGCGCATAATTTCGCGCACCAACTGCCGCCCCCATTGGTTGCCAAAATAAACCAACAGCATATTTTTTTCGATTAATATTCAATATATAACTAGCCAAAAAACTCTCTCTCGTACAATACTTTTATTGATTATAACATAAAATCATAATTCAAGGCAATCGGTTTTAAGCGTATACAAAAAATAACTAAAAAAAATCCCGCTATTTTTTTTTAGCGGAATTAAATATTTTATCTACAATTACCATACTCACAAGATGTCCCCACCTGCTCTGGCGAATATGTTACCGAACCGCCACCACGCGCAGTGCGCTGATTGTTTGGGTTTGGGCAATCATAAACATTTGCAACCATTACAAACGCACGTTCCGGTCCAAATATAACCCATTCATTTGGTTTGGTACGCTGGCTGGTAATCCAATATGCATTACCGCTACGCGCCTGATCTACAATACGATTTTCCAAATATCTGCGTGCATCAGCAGAATCATATACAGAAACTTCTGATTCAATTTTATACAAGAAAGTACAACCAATCGGCTCTGCATCTAATTGTACTAAATACTGGCTTCCGTTTTCATTTTTAACCATTCCACCACACGCCACAACCGATAACAACACCGCCATTAACGCAAAAAACTTTTTCATTTTTCCTTCCTTTTTTAAACAAACTATTTCGCATCAATTATATCATAATTTTCTGGATTACCGAACAATTTTTTCAGCACAATGTTATTCAGTGCATGACTGCCCTTGTATGATTCTAACGCGCCACAGACAATTCCACCACTGGTAAACATATCACCAATTGCATCTACAATTTTATGGCGAACAAACTCATCTGGCCAATTCAACGGATTTAATGTACCGTCCCCCGCATCATTCAACGCGATAACATTTTCTTCACTTGCGCCGCGTCCCATACCACGTTTTTTCAAATATTCCCATTCTGAATATTTTCCAAATGTACGGGCACGTGCAACATTTTTAACAAAATCATCAATCGATTTTTTTGTTTCATTATATGAATATGAATAAGATTGTTTTCCTATAACTTTTTCTGGATAAACCAGTGTTGCAGACACATCCAGTGATTTTCCATCATTTGGCATCAACTTAACATATCCATCAACTTTGCGCCCCGCAAGAATATTAAAGAACCATAATTTAAAACGAACAAACCATGGCAATTGCCTCAGAACCTCACGCGCATATGCAATAACTGGCTTTTTAACAATAAAGCGCTTCATTTTTTCACCCGTTACACCAACTTTTTGAAATTCTTTGATAAATTCTGCTGCACTACCATCCAGAATTGGGGTTTCTGCACCATCTATTTCAATAACCGCACTATCGACACCAACCATAAACATCGCCGCCATTAAATGTTCAATTGTCTGAACATGTGCCCCTGACATTTTACCAATTGTCGTATTACGCATTTTTGTTTCACCAACATTATCAAATGTTGCTGGAATTAAATCAGTCTCATTCATATCCACACGCTGAAAGAAAATCCCTGGTTTATCAGACGGTTTTATAATAACATTAACTGTCTCTCCCGAATGAATACCGACCCCAGAAATACGAACAATATCATTAAAGGTTGCCATTATAACTTCTCCTTTATCCATTCCCAAAATCTATCTTCAATAACTGTATCAAGACGTGCATACTTAATTTTACTCTGTATTTTCTTTGGCAAACGAACCCAGTCTTTTTCCGTTGTAATTAATTTTGCATTATTTTTTTCTGCTAAATCAAACAACTTTGCAATATCCTGGTTCGTATAATCCCAGTGATCTGGAAACGCACGGGTTGCAACCACATTATTCAATGAATCAAAAAATTTTTTTGGATAACCAATTCCTGCAAAAGCAACCAACCTTTGATTTTCATCATATGGAGATATTGTTTTATTCTCTGCATAAAATACAGGCACAGTTTTTGGTAATTTAAATTTCTTTTTTGGATTTTTACTGCGAATAACAATAATTGCATCTGCTTTTTTTACCTCGTTTTTAACCACACGTAACGGCCCTGATGGTAATAAGAACCCATTTCCATAACCTATTGCCTCATCAAATACAATTAATGATATATCTTTTTCAATTGTTGGATTTTGCAAACCATCATCCATTACAATCGGTCCAATCGCATCATTTTGATTATTTAACAAAATAATATTACTTTTTCTATCACCTACATGCACTGCAATTTCTGCCCGTGCCAACATAGTCGCTTCATCACCAATACTATTTGTTGATTTACTTTTTTTATATCCACGCATAACAACCGGTGCATCAAAATAATTTGCGATTTGTTTTACAATTGGTGTTTTACCAACCCCACCTGCCAAGATATTACCAACACATATAATTTTACGACGTGATTTTAACGCCCCACCCTTGCGCATATAGTAAACCAAACGACTAAAAACATAATAAACCCATGACACAGGCAGCAATAAAAAAGCCATTAAATTTTTCTTTAAAAACCACTTTGGTGTTTTCATAGATAAAACCTTACTTTGATTTTTTGGATTTTTTTTCTTCACGCAATTTTTTCTTAAATTCAGACGCGGTCAAATCCTGCTCAACTTCTGGATAATTATATTCCGCATCTAATTCACGCATTTGTGCCACCATAAAATCTTCCAGATTTTTGCGAATTTTTTCAAATTCATCTGCACTTGCCTTGCGCGGTACAAATATCGGATTTCCAATATTACAAATTATTTTAGAAAAAGGACATGCCACCAAATATCTGTCCCATCGTTTTTGAAACCATGCCCGTGAAGTCGTATAACAAACTGGGATAATCGGTGCCCCTGACATTTTTGCAAAATACAATGCCCCATCTTGAACACGCAACGACGGTCCCCCTGGTCCATCTGGGGACATACAAATACCATGATCCCCACGCGACAGCACGCGCAAACCTTCACGCAGAACAGATACACCCCCACGATGTGACGAACCATAAATTGCCCGCAAACCAAACAAATGTTGTAATTTTGCCATCATACGCCCATCTTTATGCCGACTGGCGACCGCATACGCACGCATACCGCCCAGACAAATAATTGGGCTTAACATCATTGACCGTCCATGCCAGAACACAAATATTGCAGGCTTTCGTCTATATTCATAGAACGTTTTGATATTAGTTATTTTTTTTATCGAAGTAAAATATACAAACCAGATTGGAATTGCCATAATAATAGCAATAATCCATTGAAAAATACCTAAACGTAAAATTGGCTCCCAAAAGCCTTTCCATAATTTTCTAAATGTCTTATTTTGAAACACATCAAACCTTTTATTACCTAATTTTCCTAAATCTTAGCAAGAAAAATCAAACAATTCAAGAAAGACCGCAAAAACAATAAAAAACAAAGGACTGAAATTTTTCATTTGACTATTATCATATAAACATATATAATACCCAGGCTTTTTTACTTCATCGCGGGGTAGAGCAGCCCGGTAGCTCGTCAGGCTCATAACCTGAAGGTCGTTGGTTCAAATCCAACCCCCGCAACCAAGATTTAACGAAGAAACATCCTTTATGGATGTTTTTTTGTTAAATAAATGTATTGCTGGATTTGAATCAACGAAGCAAGGTGGTTCACAGCCAGCGAAAGGCGGACAAATGGACGCCGGTCAACCATCGGTTGATTCGCGCAGATGCAATGCAGGCGCAGCCAAATGAAATCCAACCCCCGCAACCAAGATTTAACAAAACGCGCCCTTGTGGTGTTTTTTTTATTTATTAAAAAAGTCCTGATTTTAGGACTTTTTTTAAATCAAAATTGTTCTATACACTTATCCAGACCTTTTTTCCAGTGGTCAATTTTAATATTAAAAACATTTTGAATTTTTGACTTATCCAAAACACTATAAAAAGGTCGCACTGCACGTGTTGGATATTCTGATGATTTAATTGGATTTACCGCGCATTTCAACCCTGATTTTTCCATAATTTCAACTGCAAAATCGTACCACGAACACACCCCCATATTTGTAAAATGATAAATACCCGAATTTTCTGGTTTCATCTGTGGAATAATTTGAACAATTGCATCTGCCAGGTCACCTGCATATGTTGGTGTTCCAATCTGATCAGATACAACATTAATCATATCACGTTCTGTCCCCAAACGCCGCATTGTTTTTACAAAATTATTACCATATGGGCTGTATAACCACGCCGTACGAATTACAACGGCCACATCTGCATTTTCAATAACAGCCAATTCCCCTGCCCGCTTGGTCTTACCATAAACAGATAGCGGATTTGTCATATCATCTGTACCATATGGACGGTGCGCCATTCCATCAAAGACATAATCTGTTGATATATGGATAATTTTTGTCCCTGTCTGGGCCAGGTTTCTGGGACCATCAATATTAATTTTACCTGCCAAATCAGGATTATCTTCAGCATTATCAACCGCCGTATAGGCTGCACAGTTTATAATTAAATCGACATTATTTTCACGAACAAAATTATTAACCGCATTGGCATCTGTTATATCTAATGTATCGACATCAGCACAAATTGCATCTGGTAATCTTTTTTTTAATTCTGTTCCCAACTGACCATTACAACCCGTTATCAGGTACATCTTTTAACCCCTTGGCTATATTATCTTTATCTGATGTAATAATTTTATCCCGCGGCACCATCCAATCGACACCAATATCTGGGTCATCGAAACGAATACCAAATTCAGCATGTGGTGCATATAAATTATCACACTTATATGCGAACACTGCTTCATCGCTTAGCACGGAAAAACCATGCAAGAACCCACGCGGGATAAACAATTGACGTTTATTTTCATCACTTAATTCAACCGCCACATATTTACCAAATGTTGGTGAATTTTTTCTGATATCAACCGCAACATCCAATACACGTCCTGATAAAACACGTACCAGTTTTGCCTGGGAAAATTTCCCCAATTGACAATGCAACCCACGCACCACACCATACGAAGATTTTGATTGATTATCCTGAACAAACTTATTCGTTATACCATTTTTCACAAATTCTGCTTCGTTATAACTTTCAAAGAAATATCCACGTGCATCCTCAAATACGCGCGGTTCTACAATAATCACACCATCAATTTCTGTCTTTATAAAATTCATACTTTCCCCCTGAATTATACAACCTGTGCAAACATAATACCTGTAATAACATAAAAAATTCAATTTTAATTTTTTATATAAACAAAGTTTTGTGGTGCGGCACTAATTCCAAATTCTGACAAACTGCGCGGAATATTATATTTAACAACATTTTCTAAGCAATATGCATGTGCCCGCGCACGCCCATAAAAATAAGAATCAAAGAAATCCCGCCCTATTCCAGCATATTTTTTTGTTTTATTCCAAACATCTTGCGGTGCACCATATATAATCCCCGACACATTTGCACACCCAACCACTGCACAAATTGGTCGCGTTGCATAAATATAGATTTTATCAATCTGTATGCTTGGGATAATTTTCCTAAACTCAAATTTCTTATCTCCGGAAAAAATCCGCGCAACAAATTCTGGTTTAATAGATAACAAAATTGCTGTCATTAAATATATATTCCTGATTTTTTACCACTGTAATTATATCACTAAAAAATGTATAATAAAACACAACAAAGGAACCATATATGAAAAAAATATTGATTATAATTACATTATTATTGCCAATAAATGGAATTTCTGGAATTTACACAAATTCAAATTTTAAACCATACATTGGTATTAATGCAGGTGCAAATATCGCCAGTTATACAATTCAAACAGATATGGATGAAAATTACTATTCTGCGACAATAAATGCTGGCGCGCGTATTGGTTTGAACTTTGGAATAGGATTTTTCTTTACCCATTCTGGGAATAATAATTTGGATTTGACCTTGACCCACGAAACTGTAAATCACGAAGTTTATTACATGGGATACGGTTTTGACATATATGGGTATTATAACATTAGTCCTGACTTTGATTTTTTTACAACATTTGGCGTTGCAAACTATAAATTCTATGACGAATACGAATATATCAGCACATTTTATGCCACATCTGATAAAATTTCAGAAAATCAGGTATCGACCCGCCTGGGAATTGGTTTAATATACACATTCCCCGGTAACAAAGTTTCAGGACTATTTCAATACCAATATATTCCATTAAATATGGACATAATCAAAAACATGAACGAATTTTCACTAGGTATTAGATATACATTCTAGAAAAAAACCGCCAAACGGCGGAATTTTTTTATTTTTTCTTAAAGCCCTGTTTTGCTTTGAATTTTGGATTATCAGGGTCAATCAAGATAACTTGTTTACCACGACGGATTTGTTTTACATTACCGCGTTTTTTCCAAGCTTTTAATGAACTTAAAAATTTCATGTCGTTATCCTTTTTACAAGGCGATTATAAACACATTTTTTAAAAAATCAAATAATAATTAATATTTATTGTTGTTTTAGTAGGGGGTGTTGAAACTGTTGAAAACTATTTTTAACTTTTAATTAACAGTTTTTCAACAAAAAATCCCGCGGATTTCCTGGGATGTAGAATTTGATATGTAAAAAAAGATAAAATAATTAACAGTTAAAAACAGATGTACTTATCAACAGTTTTAACAAAAAGTTTGGTTTTGTTTTCCCACTTGTTGAAAATTGTTAAAAATGGTATAATTAATCAACAGGACGGGGGATATGAAAATTCAGGTTTTAAAAGCATTGGCAAATCCGGCACAGATATTTTATGTGCCATATTCGCTGGCGATATTAAATTTTGCGGTTCAATTTGTCATTTTTATGACAGTTTTTATAATATCGTTAATTGCGACCAAGAAGCCTGTAAACCCTTTGTTCTTTCTATTATCGGTTATTGCGGTTCATTCGATTATAGCGATTTTTTCCAAGCGTGACCCCCAGCTGGGTCAGATTGTGACTGCAAAATTGCAACTATTTAAAAAGAAAATCCCAGGGAAATTGGCAGCATGACAAATTTTTCAGAAATTTTTAACTATTTTGCAGGCAGTGGCTTTACACTGACCATGATTATAATGGCAATGGCAGTTTTATTACTGTTTATTATAATGTTAATATATGTACCTACATTGGCGCGCAGGGTTTTTCCACATTTTGGTTATGCAAAATATGCCAATTTTTTACCGTTCAAGACAGTATACGAAGACAATTCAATGTTATTAACCGACGGCAGTTTGATACGTGTTTACAGAATTGCCGGCATCCAGACCAGTATGCAGGACGAAGCGACCAAGGCAAAATTTTTAGATTTACGGGCGCAATTGTTTAATCAAATTCGTGACCGCAGCGTTGTTTTACGTTTTTACACTGTTCGTGACGCAGCAGACGAAAACCTGAAATACGAATTTGGTCAACCTGTTCTGCAAAAGATTTATAACAAATGGCAGGGTCAGGGGTTAAAGATATTTTTAAACAGTTATTACATTGTATTATCTGTATCAGGTACAGATGCGCGTGCAAAATTAAATCAGTATGGTAATTATATTGAATCTATATTAGCTGCATACAAACCAACAGTATTAAAGAACAATTCGCCTGACAATATGGCACGCTTTTTTGGTCGTATATTATCCCCTATTTCAAAGCCATCGCCAAAAACAGCAAATAATAATATTGCGAATTTAGTAACTGTTGATGATATTGAATTTGAAAAAGACGGAATTATCAGATATATCAGTGGTGGTCGTCAGTCATTTGCTGCATGTTTATCATTTAAAATATCCCCAGATTACATGGACGAAGAATTTTTCGACACCGTTCATACTATTCAAACAGAAATGATATGTATGAATGGTTTTGGAATCATGGGCACTTCTGATGTTGAAAAAACGATACGTCAACGTCGTTCAACCGCTGATGATGATAACAAAGATTCAACCGAAGACCAGATTTCTGCGGTAAAGACAGCAATGGATGAAAACCTGTCTGGGACACAAAGTTTGGTTAATTATTATCCACTGTTTATATTATTTGGTGCGACGCGTGAAGAATTACAAAAACACATTGATGAATTTAAAAAGATATCTGCTTCATTTGGTATTTCACCAATTGTTGAAACATTTGCATCCAAGGTTTCATGGTTTGCTCAAATACCTGGATTTGATGTATTTCCGCGCAGTTTTAAATTATTATCACGCACAGCGGCCATATCTATTCCGATGTCGACCCAGCCACGTGGTGTTGCAAATTCAGACTGGGGTCCAGGACCATTGGTTGTATTTCCAACAGCCCAGGGAACACCATACCAGTTTCAATTTCATGTATCTGACAAACCTGCGGCGGTTGGTCATACAATGACAATTGGTCCAACAGGTGGCGGTAAAACAACACTATTTTCATTTTTAATTGCGCAATCTTTGCGTCATCCAAAATTAAAAGCATTCTTCTTTGATCGCAATCGTGGTGCTGAAATCTTTACGATGGCAGTTGGTGGAAAATATGTCACCATGCAGGGCAAAGAAAAGAATACAGATCCAATGGCGCAAAGTTTTATGACACGTCTAAATCCATTAAAGATGCCAGATACTGCGGCGAACCGTGCATTTTTGCGTCGTTGGTTTGCGATAATATCTGGGCAAAGTGATGCAAATTCTGCCGATGAAATTGCCCGCGCAGTATCTGTAAACTTTGATTATTTATCAGACCGTGACCGTTTATTAAAGAATTTATGGGAAAGTTGTTTTTCATCAAATGGCAACATGCGCCCTGCTTTAAAGAAGTGGGTTGATCCATTACAATATGGCGACATGTTTAACGAAACATCTGATACATTGGATTTACAATCTCGTCTGACAACATTTGACTTTACTGACATTTTACAGGATGAAACATTATCACCTGCGGTAATATCATATATATTACATCGTATTAACAATACAACGGTATCTGGTGGAAATCCATCATTGATTATGATTGACGAAACTGCACCAATGCTTGAAAACAAGATGTTCCGTGATAATTTTATCGCCGGGCTTCAAGAAGGCCGTAAAAATCGCCAGGCGTACATGGTCGCATTCCAGCGTGCAAATGTTTTAGATAAACTGGGGATTGGTGATGTTGTTCGTGGTCAGGCACAAACTATAATGTTCTTCCGAAATCCTGCGGCTGACGCAAATGATTATGCACATTGGAATTTAAATCCATTGGAAATGGCGTTCATCCAGGGCAAAGCCTATCCAAATTTAAAACGTGCGGTATTATTATCTCGTCCTGTTAATGGTGAATCTGTTATTTTAAATACGGAACTGGGTGGTCTGGGTAATTTATTGCGATTGTTTGAATCTGGGCGTTCATCGGTATTATTGGCCGAAGAATTATATAAAATGTACGGAAATAATTTTGTTAATGAATATCTGAAACGCCAGGGGGCGGCCGAATAAAATATGAGAAAAATAATTTTTATTTTTTCTATATTATTTTGCATGCCGTCATTTGCGCACAATTGTATTTTATACAAAATAACTCCGACTATTGAATTGGATAAACCAGAATATAAAACATCTGTTTTTTTATCTCAGGAAAGATTAGATATGTTACATGGTCATGTTGAAGCCAACCTGGTTAACAATTATGATTTAATATTAGAAACATTTCCAATAGATGGCGGGTATTGCGTGGTATTAAAAAGAATAGATGCTTTATTTGGTTTTGATAAATTTGATATTGAAATTAATAAAGAACACGAATTAAATTCATGCTCATATAAAGCGGTATTAAATCACGAAGAAAAACACATAAATGTTTATCTAAATATAATTGAAGAATTCAAATCAGATATTTTTAATTCATTATTTACAGCTGCTGATTCTGTAATGCCAATATTTATCGAAAACAAATCTGATATAGAACAAGTATTTGAAAAATTAAACCAAGAATTTTCATCACACCCTGATTTATTATTAATTTCACAAAAAGTTAATGCCGCGCAAGAAATCAGAAATAAACAAATTGATCAAAATGAAAATAATTCAGAATTATATTCTTGTTATAATTAAAAGAAACACCGGTAAATCCGGTGTTTTTAAAATAAATCAAAATCATTTATGAATGCTTCACGCATAGCGATATCAACTTCACTTCCACTCAGCCCTGCCCCACGCAGATATAAAATTTGATTTTCTTTTGATGTATAAATACCGGCACTGTGATCTGCAAATACTGGTTCAGATGAAATAATTTGCGCTGGCATAAAATCAATTTTTGCACCAATATCCGCCATTGCAGAAAAAGCAATATCTGATTTACATTTTGTACAATCTTTATTTATTTTTGTGATGCCGCTTAATTTAGATTTAGATTTTTTTCCGGCTAAAACTTTATTTTTTATCAAAATTGCCGTGTTTTCATATAAATGTTCTGCGCAGCAATCATAATTTAATTCTGAATTATTTTCTAACATAACATGTCCCAGAATTTCAGAATTTTTTCCGGTGTTTTTAATAAAAATGTTTAAAAAAGCCGGCAAATTATTTTTCACATTAACACTGACGCAAACTTTTTGATTTTCCGCGCCAACTGAAATTTCCAAATTATTTTCACCGGCAATTTCACCAACATAAATGATATGAACTGGTAAATCATATTTTTTATTTATTGGTGCATTTGGCAATGTTGATAAATCAGCACAATACACACCATTGCGAAAAACGATTGTTTCCGCAGGCATTGTTTTTATGTTGAATTCATTCCACATGTATGACATATTATTGCCATTATAAAGGATTTTAAAATGGGATTCAATTGTGGAATTGTTGGATTACCAAATGTTGGTAAATCTACATTATTTAATGCATTAACACAAAGTGCGGCTGCCGATGCCCAGAACTATCCATTCTGTACAATCGAACCAAACACTGGTCGTGTTGTTGTGCCGGATGCAACATTGCATGAATTGGCGCGTGTTGCCGGTTCACAAAAAATATTACCAACACAACTGGAGATTGTTGATATTGCAGGTTTGGTAAAAGGTGCATCTGCTGGTGAAGGTCTGGGGAATAAATTCCTGGGGAATATTTTATCAACTGACGCAATTATTCATGTTGTTCGTTGTTTTGAAAATGATGACATTGTGCATGTGCATGGTAAAATTGATCCATTGGGCGACATTGAAACAATTGAAACAGAATTAATGTTGGCGGACCTGGAAAGCATTGATAAACAGATAAAAAATCTGGAAAAAAAGGCACGTGGTCTGGACAAAGATGCAATTAAATTATTGGCCGATGCAAATACTATTAAATCAAACCTTGAAAAATCAATTCCTGCCCGCATGGGGGATGTTGATGCAACTCCATTTAATTTATTAACAACAAAACCAGTCATTTATGTTTGCAACGTGGACGAAGCGTCCGCCGCAACCGGTAATGAATATTCAAAAATGGTTGTTGAAAAATTTGGTAACGTTGCCGATGTATTGGTTATATCGTCCAAGATTGAAATGGAAATTTCACAGATTGTTGA
>CAJGDN010000014.1 GCA_904502245.1 uncultured Alphaproteobacteria bacterium
CTTAAGCCAACAGATTTACAGTCTGCCCCGGCTCTCCAACTCCGGCGCACGCCCAATCCTTGGTGCGGGCAGCGGGAATCGAACCCGCATTTCAAGCTTGGAAGGCTTGCATACTAGCCTTTGTACTATGCCCGCAACAAAATCAAAGCCCTGTGATTATATACTAAATGAAAACAAAATCAAGAACAAAGTACTTATTAGATAAAAATAATTCGAAATAAAAATTAAAGATAATGGTATAGACAACACGAATTGTGGGTGTCATCGTGTACAGAAATTACATAAAACACCCACAATTCGCTTTAGATACGCCATTAGAATTAATTTCACCGCATTGGTGGAAAACAATCACCACCACTCTCTGGGCAACAATTAAATCCTAAATCCCCCATATTGGTATAAACTTCACCTTCACAGCAACCATGCTTATCTGGCTCGCCTCCATCAAGACACAATGGATTATCCCAGAATATCAACACGTCATAATGTGCATGAACAATGACCCCTAAACAAAAACCAATAACAAAAGCCACAACAATGGCAAACCACTTTTTCATATTCTTTTTCATTTTATTCACCCTGTTTTATCGGCGGGAAACAATCCCCACCATCTGGCGGACAACACGCAAAAACAGTGTTACCCAAATCCTTGAACAATTCATCGCCACAGCAACCGTATTTATTTGGCTGTGCACCATC
Source organism: uncultured Alphaproteobacteria bacterium (assembly GCA_904502245.1). Lineage (GTDB taxonomy): Bacteria > Pseudomonadota > Alphaproteobacteria > Rs-D84 > Rs-D84 > Enterousia. The sequence continues at coordinate 700 of CAJGDN010000014.1, forward strand.
TGCACACAATCCTGCATCCAGATTTTGTAATTCAATTTCTAACAATTCATCTTCTGTTGGACCAGAGACTTCTTCTGCAATCACTTCTTCCACAGATTCTGCATCTGTCACAACTTCATCAGCCATATCTGTCACAAGATTTTCTGTATCATCACTCTGAACATCTGAAATCTCTTCTAAAACCTCATCATCTTCCGCGTCTATTTCTTCTGCTGTTGCAACCAAGTTTTCAACAACCACACGTGACCCGGCCGAACTTTTACGTCCACGCGCAGAACGCGAACACGAACGACGATAGTCCGCCTTTAACTTTGTCAATTCATCAATTACATCTTCATCGGGCTCTTCTACTGCGGATAATTCTGAAATCTGAGCCTGAATATCAACACATGTCATTCGTGCTGTAACAGACTGCTCGCCATCTGCAAATACAGATGACGAAACAATGATTCCTAATAATATTGTCAAAAATTTCATTCAAATACTCTATTATTTTTCATTAATGATTTTTTCTACTTCCAGAATAAAATCAATCGCAGGATTTGTTAATTTTTTTGCTGTTTCGAATATTTCCTGGGCGGCCGCCTGCATATTCAAACGCTTGTATGTTTCAACAACTTCAATCGTTTCTTCTTCATCAAATCTGTCATCATCCAATGCGCGGGCAATTTCCAGTTCTTGTTTTGCCATCTCTACATACTTTTCGCTGTTTTCTGCACACCCACGTTCTGACAAATTCGCATAAATCTTTGCACGCACTATGCGATTATCAGTACGTCCATCTGCATACGGCAATTGCATCAACAACAATTCTTCAATTTGTTTACATGTCTGCTGCGTCGCACCAGATTGCTGTAATGCCGCCAATATTTCGCGTTCACGCTGTACCATTTTATGATACTTCATCTGGTTTTCTGAACAACCATTCATAACCATTTTCTCATAGATTTTGATATTTTCTTCATGTTCGTATACAGATTGTGTACCTTCTGGATATAACCTTTCCGCCAACAATTCTTCAACAACAACACATGTCGGCTTTTGATTCGGATCTGTCACCTTTATCAAAATCGGCAATTCGGCAACAAATTCTTCCCTGGTTGCATCCATCCAACCAACAACCAATGGGACACGTCCTAAATCCATTGCTGCACGTGGCGTATATTCAATTGTTATATCACAACCATGTTCTGCATTTACACGTGCAACATCCACGCAACCATTTTGAACTTTCAGTCCGCTTATTCCATCAATAGGTTTTACAACCAATGCATCCAACGGTGACGCAACAGACACATGCACATTATGAGTTTTAGTTTCACCAACATTTATATTTGTGAAATCAATATTTGCATTTGGACTAAAACTGACCCCAGCGCCATTTGCAGGCTTTGGTTGATAATTCAGTCTACCAAAATCGCGACCGACCATAACGCCACATACAAACAACGCCACCAACGCCAACGCACCCCAAAAACGTTGTGAACGACTATGCGAAACAGTAAAATTTTGTGATTTTTTCATATCCCCTCTCCTATCTTATATATTTGCATATATTACACTACATAACAATCCCATTGTCAATTGTAATTTTTTTATCTGCCCGTGCTGCCAGATTCATATCATGTGTCACAAACAACATCGCCATCTTATTTTTGCGTACTAAATCCAACAGCAAATCAAACACAACAGTTGCGTGTTGCGGGTCCAAACTGCCGGTTGGTTCATCTGCCAACAAAATATCAGGATTATTTGCCAACGCGCGGGCAACTGCGGTACGTTGCTGCTCCCCGCCCGACATTTCCCCCGGCAAATGTGATGCACGATGCGCAACGTTTGCAGATTTTAATAATTTAATTGCACGGGCGCGGGCAACACTTTCATCTACCCCATTTGACAGCATCGGCAACATAACATTTTCCAATGCCGTAAAATCAGACAATAAATTATGCCGCTGATATACAAAACCTATTTTCTTGCGACGAATTTGTGTACGCATATCTTCGTCCATTTTATGAACCGCCGCACCATTAATTAAAATACTGCCCGAACTGGGTTTGTCCAACAAACCGACGCATTGCAACAACGTAGATTTGCCCGACCCCGATTGTCCAACCAACGCAATAATTTCACCACGATGTAAATCAAAGCCACCACCACGCAAAATATGCAAAGGTTGTCCCCCTTCTACAAAGGTCTTTTTGATATCGCGTACCGACATAACCACATCACCCGAATGCACCTTTGACAAAGAATTCAAAATATTCGCCATTTTAGATATTCCTTTTATTCATTCCGCAACACCTCTACCGGGTCTGTATTTGCCGCCTTCCATGCCGGATATAATGTTGCCAAGAAAGCCAACAACACCGCAATCAATGCAATACCAATCACATCTGTCCAGACCAGTTTTGATGGCAATTCAGACAGATAATACAATTCCGCTGGAAATAAATCACGCCCCGTCAACCATTGGAAAAATTGACGAATTGGTTCAACATATATCGCAATCAAAACACCCAAAATTGTACCAAAGAACGCCCCAATCACACCAATTGATGTACCTGACAAAATAAATATCTTCATCATTGATTTACGCGAAACACCAAAAGTACGTAAAACTGCAATATCTTTATTTTTATCTTTTACCAGCATAACCAAACTGGAAACAATATTAAATGCAGCCACAATTACAATCAGCATTAAAATCAGGAACATTACATTTGATTCTACCTGTAACGCACCAACAAATCCACGATTTAAATCACGCCAATCACGCACAACAAATCCATCTGGCAACAATCGTACCAAACTTTCAACAACCGCCCTTGTATCTTCTGGATTGCGCAAGAACAAATCAATATGCGTTACCGCATCACCAACACCCAGATATTTCTGCGCGGTTTCTAACGGCATAAAAATATAACCTGAATCATATTCATACATCCCCATAAAGAACGAAGATTTAACCGGGTACGACATAATTCGTGGCATCGAACCAAAAGGTGTTGGCGTTGCATTATTCGCAGAGACTAATGAAATGTTATCCCCCATTGTGACCTTCAACGCGCGCGTCAGGGACGCCCCTGCAACCAATTCACCATCAACAATTTCTGTCAATGGCTTACCATACACGCGTGTTCCTGTCTGAGATTTTGCAATCAAATCATTCATTCTGATACCGCGTATCATTGCACCTGTATTATTTCCATTAGCAGTCGCCATCACCTGACCTTCGGCAATCGGCACAATTGATATAACCTGACTTGACACAGTTCGATTTTGCTTCATTTTATCGATTAAGAAATCAAAATCAGAAATCGCCCCATCTTGGTGATAAACGACAACATGTCCATTCATCCCAACAATTCGCCCCAACAGCGTGTCGTGAAATCCGCCCATCACCGACATCACAACTATCAATGTCGCAACCCCCAACATAATTCCAATCAGCGACACCCATGAAATAACCGAGCCAAACCCACGTTTTTTTGCCCCCAAATATCTAAAAGCAATCTTTCGTTCTAATTTTGAAAACATTCCTATAAACCTTTAATCATTCAAGAAATCACGCAACGCATCTCCAATTAATTCATTTGCACCCGACACATCTCCTGCCCCATCAACGATTGACACAACACGTGGCGACATAAACACCACCAATTCTGCAAATGGCGAAATTAATGTTTCTGGCGTTGTCACAAAAGAATGTGTTGGAATACCAATAATTACATAATTATCCCCTACATTTGACGGAATGTTAAAAGAACTAAGTTCTCCCTGGCTGGTCCGCAGAACAATTTTTGCATCAATTTTCTTACGTCCTGCAAAATCCCCATATTTACCTGTTGCCCCGACAATCAAATCCGTTTCCAACCTGTCTTCGCGACCACATTGCCCAATATCAAAACGTGACTGCCAACCATTTGGTATTGCAAATGTCCCCTGGGACACCAAAACAACATTTGCCTGCTGTGCCAAGAATTCTTGTAATGTCTTGGTATTAATTTCCGGTCCAACGACCAGCGCACGTCCAACAACACCTGGGATTGACATTTTTACATTTTTATCACCAAATGCCGGCAACAAATTCATCCAAACAATAGGATTATCTGTACGCGGATAAACACGATAAACATCAATATCCCACGCCAACATATATTTTTTACCAGAAATATCTGCAATAATCTTGGATACTTCTCGCTCTGTTTGATAATTACCTTCGAAAACAACAGTTTTATCCGCCCAATCAACCAACAAATTTCGCATATCCGCACCATGCATCGCATCCAACAACGCCATAATAATAGTCTGGTCTTGCGGCATTTTTATCAACCATTTCGCACGATGCGTCAAATGCAATTCACCATTTTGCGCATCATAAGAATAATACACCCGCCCCATCTTCGTCATTAACTCTACCGCATCAGACAAATCACCGGCCGTAATAGTCCCTGTAATTTTTTCATACAATGGTTCATCTTCAACAACCGCGATATCCGTCCCCTCTAACAATTTATCCAAGGCACGCTTAACTGTTAAATCTTTAAATTCATAGTCTGACACTTGCAAATCTTCTGGCAATGCATCACCAACCCCCAAACGCACAATTTCAATTTTTTCCGCAGGCACCACAGACACAACGCTTTGATTATTCCAATCAACTTCGCATCTCATTGGTAATTCAATCGAAAATCTGCGCGCTGTATCAGTTGTCAACGCTGCTTTTTTTGGAAAAATTGGTACAGACCGAGAATCAATAACCATTTCTTCAACTACGGTCACATTATCAAACTGTGATAAATTATCTTTTTTTTCCAATGCCGTACAAGCCACCAAAACAGAAACACACACCAGGGTTAAAAATATATCCTTAACAAACTTCATAACAAACTTCTCCTTATCCTAGCATATTACTATATATTCATAATTTTTTCAAATTCTGCCAATGTCATTTCGTGTATTGGTTTTTGTGTTGGCGTTGTAAGATCACGCACGCGTTCAAACTGGGCTGCGAAACGATTAACCAAGCCAACAATTTCCGGCGACAAATTTTTTTCTGCTGCAATTAATCTGCGTCCGTATTCAACAATATATTCTAAAACATCCGCCGCATAGAAACGCCCAACATAATTTTCCATTGCAATTCCGCCCTTTTGCACACAAATCGCCGACATAGTCATCGCCGTTTGATTATAATAATTTGCCAGTTTAATAAACTGCTGAACGTTAATTGCCATTACATTGTCCTTTTTCTCTCTTTTTCTTATTATAAAACTATTGCCTGCAACAGGCAATTAAATTATAATAGAAACATGAGAATAAAATTTTTACCCATATTATTAACAATATTCATGACATCATGCGCATCCGTCAATCGCGGCAGCATTGATAATGCCACAATATTAAACTGGGAAAACGAAGCGGTAACCACCGAACAATTTGTACGCGACCACAAATCATGCCTGGGAATTGACAAACCATCATACCAGCCACGCTCGCGTATTTCCAAATTATTATCTCCGAACCAGGCCGGCATTATGCCCGATTGGGACGGATTATGGGTCACATTTCAGTCAAACGAATATCGTGATGTCGGTCAACGCAGTCTGATGTCCGTACCACGAAACACTGCATCACGCACAATTGGTGCATACCGTCGTTGCATGTTCCGTCGTGGATATCTATTACGCGCAATGTAATAAAAATTTTAATTCCAACGCTTTGCGAAACTGTCTTTTTTATGATATAATACCACGCATGAAGCGTTCAATCTGGTTTTGGTTATGTTTTATAATCTCCATAATATTGGCGATATATTTTGCCACACGCATTACGATGATTCAAACAGGTCATGGAAATTTATCACGTGTCCGCAACATTTCGATATTAACCGACATAAAATCCCATGATTTATCTGCAATCGCACACGCGGCAGCAATTGCACCGAACACACCTGTCCGTTCTGTAAACTTAACTGTTATGCGCGACCGCGTACTAAATGTTCCCGGGGTCAAAGACGCGGCCATTCGTCGCCTGCCAAATGGCAATATATCGGTCCGCACATCAATGCATGAGATGGTTGCACTATGGACAGATGGCGAAAACTATTTTCCCTTGTCATCAGATGGCACAATAATAAACACCCCGACAAATGTACGCAACATCGCACACGTTGTGTTTCGTGGAAACGTACCGGAAAACATATCGAACATAACACGTGCGGCGCATAATCTGATTGGCAACCTAGACTACTTGGAATGGATAGAAAATCGCCGCTGGAACATCTATACAACGGCCGGCATTATCATTTTATTACCAGAATTAAATCCAGAATCCGCGATAAACACCCTGATGGCACTGAACAGTAAACACAACCTGTTGGGCAAAAAAATTAAAACCATCGACATGCGTGACGATGCGCGCATTCTGATTAAATAGCAAAAAAATGAACCTGTTTGATTCATCTTTTCTGTGTCTGGACATTGGCACGTATGGTGTACGTGGCATTGCACACCGCATACGTAATGCACAAATTGATCATTCTGCATTTTTTACCACAGACAGTCTTGACACCACATTTGCAATTAAATCTGTAATTGACGAATTAGAAAAACAAATTGGTGCACATTTTGATTCTGCATTTATAACTGGGAACTTTGGTCAATCTGTATTTGAAATGACAGCACGCAACACAACATGGTCTGGCGAGCACAAAATAACAACTGCCGACATACGGGGTCAGTTATCACAAATCACACCACCAGACGGATACTTTCCGATGCATATTGTTCCCCTGCGATACGATTCACCAACCGCCCGCAATATGCTATCACCTGTTGGACATGTTGACCGCCAACTGGTATCTGCATTTGGTACAATTTTTTATTCACACAGTGGCATAGACACAATAAATGAACGCCTGCGCGGCGCTCATATTATAGCATCTGCATTCTATGACCCCCAATTTTTACAAAATGCAATTTACCGTCACAAAAAACAAACAACAATGTTCATTGACTTTGGCCACGAATACACATCTGCATCCATTTGGACAGACCGTGGTCCAATTTGGCACACCAAGATTAAACTGGGTGGTGCCGATATAACAGACGCAATATCAAAAACATTAAATCTGGACATTGAATCTGCTGACCGTATTAAGCGTAATGTTGCAACCCTGATTCCGCGCGAAATGGACAGGTTCACCCCTGCTGACACAGCATATGATTTTTCTCGTGGCGATGTAAATGATATAATATTACCTATTTTGGTTGATATTATCGGCCAATTAAAAGACCAATGTCTGCCATCATTTACCAAGTATCGTCCGACACGAATTGTTCTGACTGGTGGCGGTGCAGAAATCGAAGGTTTACGTGATTTTATTGAAAATGCATTTGCTGTTATAACCGAAACCCAAAACATTGATGCGTCTGTTCGCGCATTGTCTGATTTCATCTGGCAATCCGAAGACACGCACCGCCAGAAATATATTGCCCGGCGTGAGAAATGGGCCAATCGCACAAATTGGGTTGGCAGACTGTTTCACAAAAAACCCAAGCAACAGCAAAAATTCATCCCTATTCTGCCCAGCACCCTATGCTTTAACATGCGCAGTCCAAACACATACAGTATGTTTAAATCCGGCGGCATATCAATGATACATGTTGATATTATGGACGGATTTTATGTTGATCGCATCAGTGGCAGTATCGAAGAATTAAAAACAATTCGCAGTCATACAAACGCACATCTGCACGTACATTTAATGACAGAAAGTCCATCTGTATGGGCTGCTGACGCAATTTCTGCAGGTGCTGACACAGTAATTTTATCCACCAACACATCTGGTCTGCGCAATGCGATACGTATTGTAAAAAATGCTGGCCGTCGCGTTGGTATTGCATTAAATCCAGATTCATCTGTATCATTACTAAAATCGGTTCTGCGTGACATTGACGAAGTAATGATAATGTCTGTTACACCTGGGGCTGCGGGACAAAATTTTGAACCATCATCCCTGCACAAGATTTCAGTATTGGCGGCGACACGCAAAAAATACGGATTAAAATTTTTAATATCAGTTGACGGTGGAATAAACGATAAAACCGCACAACTATGCTGGGATGCAGGTGCAGATTTACTGATATCTGGCTCGTACCTGGCACGCAGTAATGATTTCCCCCTGGCAGTACACAGCCTGTTAAAGAACAACACAAACAATTAAAAAAAGATATAAAAAACACCGCAATCGCGGTGTAATTTTTTGCAAACCATGCAACCGACGGGATGTGGGTTCGGGGCCCTGGGGTGGGCCTGATTATTTTTCGGTACATTGTTTACACAACAATACTATTAAACATCCCACCACAATACAACAGGTACGATTACCTATTGCATACCAACCATAAATTCATCACCATATCCGGCAACAACCTGCCCGCCAACAGTGCATTGGATATCTTCCATACCTTTCTTGATTTGATTCTTTTTAATCAAATGATTTGAAATCAAACCACCGGCCGTACCCAATACAACACCCGCGGTTGCATCAGACGCCAAACGTGCAGTATTAAATTTACCTTCAGCATTTTTCCAAACGCTAACCTTGGCACTGGCCGCAAAAGAATTCAGAACAGACATTGCTGAATTAATCTTGTCGCGTGCAACTTCTTGCTGACGCATTTTTTCCATATCTCTATCTATCTTCTGGAACTTAGGGTCAACATACAACCTAATCATTGCTTCAACTTCCACTTTCTGTCCAGCGCTTAAATATTGAGTGTACTCAACAATCAGTGCAACCACTTCATTTTTCTGACCATCTGTTAAATTTTTGGTATTATCCAAAATCAACTGAACAACTTCTTGCACAGTTGTCTTTTTAGACACTTCTTGGCGCAATGCTGCAATTTGGCTTCTTTGCGTTGTCGACAAAGACTGCAACCCCGCAATTTTATTCAACAGTTTTTCATTTTCAGCCTGCAACGCCGCAACATTGGACTCAACCAACCCCAGACGATTATATATATCCGACAAATCAACACGTAAATCCTGGGCCGCTGCATCAATCAAGGCCTGCACATCCTTAACCGCCTGCGGGCTTAACCCTGCCGCAGCAACATCTTGAATCATTATTTCCAGCGCCTTTTGATTTGATTCCGCCGCCAGCATACGTGTACGCAACGAATCAATATTTGCATTATTATACTTTTGATACCCCGCCAATTCTGTCTGCACAGACATAATCAAAGCATTCAACCGCGCATCATTTTTTTCTAATGCACCAACACGCGCATTCAACACATTTATTTTTTGATTAATGTCAACTTTCAGTTCAGCCGCCGCCTGACGTATCAGGGTCTGAACATCATTTAACGCCTGTGGACTTAACCCCGCCTTTGCAACATCATCTATCAAGGCTTCCAACGCCTTTTGATTTGATTCTGCCGCCAGCATACGCGAACGCAACGCATTAATATCCAAATGGTTCACAAATTCATATGCCCCAATCTTGTTAACCAAAGTTTCCAACCGCGCAACATCCTTTTTCAATCCTGCAACTGTCACACCTATTTTGGTCAAATCACTACGAATTTCACTTTCGCTTTTTCTAATTAAACGCCCAATTAGCTGAATATCAGCAGCACTTAGATTTTTCTTAACAACAATATTATTAACTGTTATCTTGTTATAAACCTGGGTTATATCAATATCAACGTTATGTGTTATATTATTAATCAAGGTATTATTTTGAATATTAAACACATTCGCCAATTGTTTAACTTCATCTATTTCTTTACAATATTTATTTCCATAAACATACAGTTTTAATTTTTCATCATATTTAAATTTAGCACCTGCAACCGCACACACAGATTCCACATCACTAGCCAACCAATGATAATTATCACGTCCACCCGACGATTTATTACATTTATAAACCGCATCCGATTTCGTACCACCGCCCCCAATTGCAGCCCCTGTCAAACGCACAACATCACCAACCGAACATGCATTATACCCGCATAAATACGCCTTGACCTTCGCCCCTTCTTGGCGCATTTCAGAATAACTGCCATCTGCATACAAATATTCATCATATTTTTCATCACTGCCCTTTGACAAATTACGCTCGGTCAAATCACACGCAGCAAATGCCACATCAACCGCAAACAAAGACAAAACAAATGAAATTAATTTTTTCATATCAATCACCCACAATTTTTTATTAATTCAACTTATCCAATAAACCCATAAAATTATTCTCTGACGCATCGCAATCACGTGGTTTTTCTGTACCACCCCATACAGCCGGATTATCACAAAACGCTTCTAAATCGCTAATTGCACTAACAACACGTTCATATTCCGATGGGTTATCTTTTTTCAACACCTTTAACTGCGACACAATTAAATCTTGCCCTTCTAATGCCTTTTGCCCTTCAACTGCACCACCAATCAACTTATTACCAAACAATTCCATCGCACCAACACCAACGGCGGCACCGCCAACTGTTGCGCCAACAACACCCCACGTACGTGCATTCTTTTTTGCATCCAAGATACGCTGTTCCAGCATTTCTTCATCAACCCATGAACCACATGTAACCGCGCGCCCCATTTCAAAATATTTTGTTGGAATATCAGAAACTTTAATTCTGCTGTCTGCACTGTTTAATGCAACCTTAACAAAACAAGTATTATTTTCTGGTGTATTTACATCTTCTATCATCATTGAATAATTACTTACATCGCTATTCTTGGCGGCCCAAACAAAGGTATTACCAACCCCAATATTATTTCGAACACAAATATCACGTTGTTTTTGTATCTCCAACTGTTGCCCTGTTGGCTGGGCAAATACTGGGTTTTCTGGAACCAAAACTGAAACATTTCCTGCTGGTTGCACATCCACAACCGGGGCACTTTGAACAGGCACAACCGGACCAACCCCAGAATCCATTCCTGGAATATTTGGTGCAAAATTTACATTTGTTGTTGTATTTTTTATATTAACACCTGCACGATATTGTCCCGAAATATTATTCTGGGCACCAAAAGATGCATCATTAATAACATTTCGACCATCACGTGGTGACGCCGCAAACACGTCACAACAAGCCAAACAAGCAAGAAATAAAAACAAATTCTTTATCATATCCCCCCCGTACTTTATTATAATGATTATATCATAAAGCACTGGGCAAAAAAAGTAAAATTATTGCACAACAACCCGCCTGCCATCACCGTGCTGCGTTATAAAAACATGAATTGTATCTACTGGTAACATACCATCGGCAATTTCCGGCCATTCAATCAATGTGATATCATTTTGCATCGCATGTTCTAATCCAACTTCAACCAATTCGTCTGCATCTTCAATGCGATACAAGTCAAAATGCGAAATACCATCATAAGATTGTACAATTGTAAATGTAGGACTGGGCACAACGGTATCTGCCCCACGCAATGTCTGGATAACACAACGCGCAATTTCAGACTTACCCATTCCTAAATCCCCATGCAACGCAACCACACATGGCGCAGATAAATTTCCTGCAAAATCCCGTGCCCACGCGCGCATTTCTTCAACATTATTTAAAACAAATTCTGCCATATCCCTACTCCACCAATAACAAATCATCTTCCAACCTGCGCACTGCATCACGCATTTCTGCTGCGCGTTCAAACTCTAAATCTTCGGCGGCGCGCATCATTTGTTGGGTCAACTTTTTAATTTCACGACGAATACTTTCTGCATCCATCACACCACCGGACTTATCATACACAAACTTTCGTGACTTGTCAGTTTTTTCTTGTTTTTCACCAACCTCGGCAAAAATTGCCTTAGACACAGTTGTCGGCGTTATACCATGCGCCGTATTATACGCCATCTGTTTTTCACGTCTGCGCGCCGTTTCATCCAGCGCAGATTTCATAGAATCTGTAATTTTGTCCGCATACAAAATCACACGACCATTTGCATTACGTGCCGCACGCCCAATTGTCTGAATTAATGAACGCGTTGAACGCAAGAACCCTTCTTTGTCCGCATCCATAATCGCCACCAATTCACATTCTGGCACATCCAACCCTTCACGCAGCAAATTAATCCCCACCAACACATCAAATTTTCCCATACGCAATTCACGTAACAATTCGATACGTTCCAGTGTTTCAATATCACTGTGCAGATATTTTGCACGTACATTATTTTCATTTAAATAATCTGTTAACTGTTCTGCCATTTTTTTGGTCAGTGTTGTAACCAACACACGTCCCGACACCCCTTTGATAGTACTTAACAAATCATCAACCTGATGTTCTGTTGGGCGCACTTCACACACTGGGTCCAACAGACCCGTTGGTCTGATAACTTGTTCTGAAACAATTCCACCCGATTGTTCCAGTTCCCAATCCGCTGGTGTTGCAGACACAAAAATTGTTTGTGGTCTGAAATTATCCCATTCATCAAATGTCAACGGCCGGTTATCCACACACGACGGCAGACGAAAACCATATTGCGACAACGTTTCCTTACGCGCCCGATCCCCGCGCGACATGGCGCCAATCTGTGGTACTGTTACATGACTTTCGTCAATAAACAATACTGCATCTTTTGGTAAATATTCAAACAATGTTGGGGGTGGTTGCCCTGGTTTTCGCCCTGACAAATACCTGGAATAGTTTTCAATTCCGCGACATGTTCCTGTACTTTCCATCATTTCAATATCGAAATTTACACGTTCTCTCAGACGTTGTTCTTCTATATATTTCATATTTTCATGAAAGTATTCCAATCTTTCCTTTAAATCATCGCGAATTTGTGAAATCGCCTGCAAAACCGTCGGCATTGGCGTGGCATAATGAGTATTAGGATAAACAACCACCCGGTCTAATTTCTGCAATCGCGCCCCTGTTAATGTATCAAATTCCCAGATTTCTTCAATCTCGTCCCCCCAGAAAGAAAATTTCCATCCCCTGTCCATTGTATGCGACGGAAATAAATCCAGCGTATCCCCACGCACACGAAAATCCCCACGTGCAAATGCAGTATCATTACGTTTATATTGAATATCCACCAATGCTCGTATTACATCACGCATTGAAATCACATCCCCTGCCCGCAGGACCAATTTCATTCCCGCATATTGTTCAGGTGACCCCATACCATAAATTGACGACACACTGGACACAACCACAACATCACGTTCTTCTAACATTGCGCGCGTTGCACTGTGTCGCATACGGTCCAGTTGTTCATTAATTGACGCATCCTTATCAATATATGTATCTGTTGTTGGAACATATGCCTCGGGTTGATAATAATCATAATATGAAACAAAGTATTCCACATGATTACGTGGAAAGAACGACTTCATTTCCGTATACAATTGCGCAGCCAAGATTTTATTTGGCGCCATAATCAAGGCCGGCCGTCCCAATTGTGCAATAACATTTGCCATAGTAAATGTCTTACCTGACCCAGTCACACCTAATAAGACCTGGGAACGACGTCCATCATTTACCCCATCGACCAATTCAGAAATTGCCGTTGGTTGATCCCCCATCGGCTGATATTTACTTTCAAGATAAAATTCTGCGCGTTTCATTTTTTTATAACAACATTCAGTATAATTCATTATAATCAAAAAACAAGAGGGAGCATATTCATGGCACTTAAACCACGATACAAACGCAGAATATTTTGGAGCACAATTTGCACAATCGCCGCAATTGCAATTGCGATTGTATTAATTCCGCCAATGATAACGCTAAACGGTTTCAAACCGATGGTTGAAAAATCAATTTACGAACAAACGACAGTTCCCTTGAAAATGAACGGTGATGTTCATTTCAGTTTAATTGGCGGTGCAACAATTGTTGCACATGATGTATCTGTTCCAACGGCTGAAATTGGTTCTGTGATGTTTTCAATCCCATTCCGCAGTTTTTTTGACCTGGAACACGCCAGATTAAACGGTCCCGTTGTTATATACGACGCAAATATAACAATTGATAAATTAATGCCTGTATCATTTAATCACAACATTGAAATTTACAACAGCAACCTGACATTTATGGGGCGCAAATTTCACATTATTCGCGCTGATTTCACCAACAACGAATTCCATGGAACAATTCGTTCAGAAAACCATAAATATGATATTGAATTTATCGGCAGCGAATTTAACATAAAAAATAAGAATAATAATCTGGAAATTAATGGTCAAATGTATTCAGACGGTTCAATCCAGGGCCATATAACAATTGAAACAGACAATATAAACGAATGGTTTGGTTTCAAAACCCCACAAATAAAACGTGTCATTAAACTAAGCATGGATTTTGAATGGAACGGTGGCAATGGCTATAAATTCACAAACATAGAATCAGACCATTTTTCTGGTAATATTGAAATATTTCCAAACGGGGACAAGACTATACAACTGGTATCAAACGACTTAAACTTTGACTTTACCTTTTTATTAAAGCCACGTGATTTGATATACAAAACAAATTTAAAATTGGATTTTTATGGCGACTTAAAATTTATGGGATATACATTCCATCATCTAAAAATATATGCCATTGGCACTCAGAACGCCCTGCAAATATCACATGTTATCGCAGACGACATTGCAATCACCGGTGGCACAATTACTGCAGACGGTGCAAAAAACCTGATGATAACATTACCAATAAACAACACGAATGCCATGTGCCTGTTTTCTGGGACGCCAGAAAAATGGGAATGCAGCAAATTTACCTATAACAACCTGTCTGGCAGTTTATCTGTCGACGATGACACATTTTATATAACAGCATCATCAAATCAGAAAATGCCATCAGATGAAAAAATATTAAATCTGGTAAAAAAACTGGGCACAAATGGAATAATAAAATTTCAATTTTCTGACATATCTGGCACATATAAAATAACACCAAACGGCATCATACCATCATACAGTCACGCCCAGAACAAAACATTAAAATGGCTGAACATTGATATGCCATTCTTGCCTAAATTTATGTTAGATGCACCTGGCGACTTTTCATGGCAAAATGACATGTTAACTTTTACCCCATACGACGGGCAATGGAAATTATCAACATTTGACAATTATTTTCATCTAAGTGGCCTCAGTTTCAAGACATGGCTGCCAACAGACATGGACACACGCTTTTTATCAGACACACCATATACAATATCTGGTTTTTACGACAAAAACAGAATATCAAACCTGAACATAAAAATAGCGGACCATGAATTCTCTGGCAGCGCATCTGGCAAAAACATCACGCTGAATACAACCGTATTAAACCTGGAATCATTTATTAATTCTGAATTTGCACAAAATTCTGAACAAATGGAATTCCTGGCAAATGCCCCGGTATTAAGTCTGTTTAATCTGCCATTTAACATATCACTGTCTGCAAATACAATGTTGTACAATGGAAATGCATATAACAATTTCTTGTACGCATTAAAGACAAATTCACAAACATTTTCTATTACAGATGCCGAACGCGGGAATCTGCTGGCAACAATTGAACGCGACAAAACAAACTATGACATATTTGCGCAACTCAATCGATTTGTAATCAATGGAAAATTATTATCCGATGCGATGCCATTAAACATCCGTGACAGCATGATAACCGGACAAATCGTTATGAAAACATCTGGTCAAATTGCACATGACATTTATTATAACATGTCTGGAACCCTAGACTTAACCTTTAACAACGGTTACATTATCGGATTAGGTACTGACGACTTCTATGCATCTGCAAAAAATCTGACAATATTTAATTCAGAACGCGCCCTGTCACGCGCAATGACCGGTGGCGAAACAAAAATCAAAGAAATGCGACTGGTTGGCACATACACAGATGGCAACTTTGTATCAACCGAAGCAATAAATCTATCTGCCCGTCACACAGACATCATTGGTGGCCTGGCAATCACAGATGGCATGATGACTGCTGAATTTGATATTATCATGCGTGGTACATCAACAACACCTGCAACAATCCAACTGGGGATATTACCGAACGGTGGACGTCAGTATTCATTATCAGACATTATGAAAAACATAGATATAAACTTTATGCGTGCATTCTTGGAAACACACAATCGTTTTTAACGATGTGTGTTTTCCACAAATTCATTGCGCGATACAACATTCCCTGTACTATCCGCATAGTATGTATATCGACCAACCCGCACTGAATGGTAACCATTTGCACAAAACTTAATATTTCGCTGTGCTTGCAGCAACATCTTGTTTTCACCAATTAAATCCGCCGGAACACCAAGCAATTTTCGTATTATCCACCCAAAAATTCCCACAGATTGGTATGGTGCATATAATACCCCACCCCTTTTTTCCAGACGAGACATATTATAACGTTCATAATTTGTCATCAGTTTATTTGATTGATATGGACTTAAATTTAAATTATGTGCCAACAGATTTACATGCTGTTTCATTTTATTCCCTCTTCTTATTTTTAGAAAATTATATCTGGAATAAAATCTTTGGCATCAGGTATGAATTCATAAAAAAAAGTCGCCCAACCGGACGACCTTTTTTCATTACTACAATGCCTTAGTTCTTTTTTCTGACCTGAATATGAACTTCGCGCAATTGCTGTTCTGTAACATTTGTTGGCGCCCCCAGCATTAAATCCTGGCCACGTTGATTTGTTGGGAATGCAACAACCCCACGCAGGTTTTCTTCGCCCAACATAATCTGGACCAAGCGATCAATACCGAACGCACAACCACCGTGTGGTGGTGCGCCATATTTAAACGCAGTGTACATACCACCAAACTTTTCTTTTACGATTTCTTCGTCATATCCTGTAATTTCAAAGCATTTTACCATAATATCAGGATTATAGTTACGCAATCCACCACTGCAAATTTCTGCGCCATTCAACACCATATCAAACTGAGCAGCCTTGATTTCCAATGGATTTTTTGTGCTTAATTCTTCCAATGTTGCCATCGGGAACGAGAATGGATTATGCGTAAATGCAATCCCTGTTGGTGATTCTTCATCCGCTTCAAAGAATGGGAAAGATTCAATCCAGCACAGACGGAATTCTTTTGGATTAATTAATCCTAAATCTTCACCCAGTTTTGTGCGCAACTTTCCTGCCGCCTTGGCAGCAGCATCCGCCGCATCACAAACAAAGAACAATGATGAATTATCCCCTGCAATTTCACGCAGTTTTGCAATACGCCCTTCATCCAATTTCTTCGCAACTGGTCCTTTGGCTTCTTCACCGAATACGATATATGCCAAACCACCCAAACCTAAATCTTTAACGGCATAATCCCCCAGTTTATCAAACCAAGAACGTGGTTTATCAGCAGAATTTGGTGCTGGAATTGCACGAACGACACTGCCATTTTCAACCGCATTTGCAAAGATTCCGAAATCAGACCCACGGAAAATTTCCGTTACATCATGGATAATAATTGGATTACGTAAATCTGGTTTATCTGAACCATATTTCAACATCGCTTCATCAAATGGAATATGCGGAATTTCATCTGCAATAATTGCATCTGGTACAAATTCACGTATCATTGCCGGCATTAATTCATCACCCACCGCTTGAATATCCGGCAGGTCAACAAATGACATTTCCATATCCAATTGATAGAATTCCAACAATCTGTCTGCACGCAAATCTTCATCACGGAAACATGGCGCAACCTGGAAATAGCGGTCAAAACCAGCAACCTGTAACAACTGTTTAAACTGTTGTGGTGCCTGTGGCAAAGCATAGAACATACCATGATGATTACGGCTGGGAACGATAAAGTCGCGTGCCCCTTCTGGACTGGACGCAGTTAACACAGGTGTCTGGAATTCTGAAAAACCCATATCCCACATTTTATCGCGCATAAATTTGATAATACGATTACGCATCAAAATATTGTTATGCAATGATTCACGACGCAAATCGATATAACGATATTTCAGGCGTAAATCTTCGGCCACTGAATCATCGTCACCAAACACCTGGAATGGCAAAACTTCACAGTTAGTCAACACTTCAAAACTTGTTGCCTGAATTTCGATACCACCTGTTGGGATTTTATCATTAACAGCGGCTGCATCACGTGCGACAACATTACCCATAACCTTAATCACAGATTCCGGGCGAACTTTTTCCAGTTCTTCATTACCCCCATCAAAAACAATCTGTGTAATTCCATAATTATCACGCAAATCGATAAACAACAACGCCCCATGGTCGCGTTTACGATGCACCCAACCAGACAAGACAACCGCCTGCCCTACATTATTTGTGTTCAATTCAGCACATGTATGTGTTCTGAACTTTGATTTCAAAGATAACATTTTGGTCCCTTTTTTTATCTGCGGGCATCGAAAATCAAAATGGAAATTCGGCACCCATCTGTTTGTTAAATTTCAGGGGCGCAAGTCAAAACGGCTGCGCGGTGCCACCCTGATTTATAACTTATTATAATCCATTTATGCTATTCCATGGTCGTCAATCATATCATCACAACACAAAACGGATTATGTATTCCTGGTGCCCTAAGCAAGAATCGGACTTGCGACTCGTCCTTACCAAGGACGTGTTTTACCACTAGACTATTAGGGCAACAAAACTTTCCCAATTATAACCTGCCACATATAAAAAGCAAGAATAAAAAAAGCCAAAAAACAGACCTAAGCCAGAACAATTGAACAAAATTAAAGATAATGGTATATCTACGGAACGGGGACGATATCGTAGTGTACAAACGCTACATGAGATATCGCCCCGCCCGTAGATATGCCCTGCAAATAAAAAATTAAAGATAACGGTATAGATACAGAACGGGGACGATATCGTAGTGTACAAATGCTACATGAGATATCGTCCCCGCCTGTAGATATACCATTAGATTTAATTTTATTCGATACAGCAGTTAACAGCGTTCTTAACCCAACTCTTCAACTTGCTCATTCCACCCTTTGGGGCTTCTTTAGCAACTGGGGCTGGTGCTTCTACTGCTTTGGCAGGGGCTGATTTTTTTACTGTTTTAACATCCTTTTTTTCACCGGTCAGCATCCCCATATTCAGCCCCCAGAACATACAATACAGTTCATAAGACTGATCGAACAATTCATATGCTGTTTTGCTGTCCCCGGCAGCTAATGCCTTGGTCCCTACTTCGAACACGCGCATCGATGCGGCCAACAAATGTTTTGAGATACACCAAACTTCCCCTTCATATGATGGGATAATTTTCAACATTGCATTTTTGCGCATTTCTCTAACTTCATTAATCAGGTCATAAAATTCTGTTTTACCTGTTTTTGCGCCCGAAAACATCAAATGTTCTTCGATTGAAATCAGATTCATAATCGCAATTGTTAAATCCTGGTCAGATGACAAATCCTTTGGATTAACTTTTTTTGCAGCATCTAATTTTTCAACAAATTCCTGAACAGATTCAATTTTCTTCATATTTTCGTCCTTTAAATTTAAAACATTTAGAAACAGGTTATCATTGCCCAACTGGCCAACGCCAACGCAACAATCGGCAACACAACCTTTTCAAATGGGAAATGTGCATGTCCACCATTTTTTGCCTTCATCCATTCATACAGTTTAGATGTCAGGATAAATATCAGTGCCCCACAAACCGTCCCGAACAATACCGGGTCCATTACCAACCCACCACAGATTGAAACCGGGTTATACTTAACCGTCCCCAGATACACAAAACCAATCATTGCCACAGACAGCACTACAACGATCACGTCACGTCCGCGGAAATGCCAATTTTTCTTGTCCATGAATTTCAATGTCCAATATCCAATCAATGTCAACAACGCCCCAGCCCACAATCCAACAACCGCATCTGGCACCCCCAATCGACGTGCAATATCTAACCCTGCTCCAATTGCGATTGTACAAACTGGACACGCCGGATTTGCCAATACTTTCATTGGAACCAGCGCCATCAACGCAACCAATAACTTACGCATATTCCTTTCCTTTTATTGCTTAATCGACCGCATTATACAAAATATATAAAACATAAGTCAACCCCACCTTTTATTTAAATACATTTTGCAACAAAATCAAAATCGAACATATTTTTCAGTGCAGACTTCTTTATAAACGGCACCCCATGACGCAATGCACGATATGGCCGAAGAATTGGGATATGTAGAATAAACTGCTAAATCATAGAATTTTACGCAAAATCGGGAAAATTGTCACAAAATAAAAAATCCCGGAAAACCGGGAAATCTTGGTAGCAGCGGAGGGATTCGGACCCCCGACCAAAGGATTATGATTCCTCTGCTCTACCACTGAGCTACGCTGCCAAACGCCACGAATTATAACAACATTTTTTTTAATTGCAAGAAAAACAAACACAATGATTTTGTTCTTGTTAAAAACGACGATTTATTTTAATAAAATTACAAAGCACAAAATCAATCAATTCAATATCATGAAAAGAATTTTATATATCCTGTTATTTACCCTGACCATGGTTCCTGCACACGCAGAAACCAATCCATTTTTTAATGGATACGAAAACCAATTTGTATTTAA
>CAJGDN010000015.1 GCA_904502245.1 uncultured Alphaproteobacteria bacterium
ATTAAAACAACTTTGCCAAAGGCAAAAGATTTGCGCAGTGTAGTTGAAAAATTGATTACTCGTGCAAAGGTTGATACGGTTGCTAATCGTCGTTTGACGGCATCTGAACTGGGTAACGCGTCTGCGGCAACAGTTAAGAAGTTGTTTGATGTTTTGGGTAAACGTTATGCAAATCGTCCAGGCGGTTATACTCGCGTTTTAAAAGCAGGTTTCCGTTATGGTGATGCAGCGCCAATGGCGATTATCGAATTGGTTGATCGTGATGTTAATGCAAAGAAAGCAGCGGTAAAGGTTGAAGCAACAGAAGAAGTTGTAGAGGCAGTTGTTGAAAAAGATGCAGAATAATACATCGCTTGAAATTTAAATCCTCCATTCGGGGGATTTTTTTTTACTATACTTTATAATTCTTCGGGCCTGTTAATTACAATGATTCCATTAGATTTCCAGGTTTTTATATGTATATCTAAATCCATTATGTTTGTAGATTCTAGATAGATTACAGGGGTTAAGTTGTGTTCCGTAGCGAACTGTTGAACTGTATTGATTGGTGATGGGCGTGTTTTTCCATTGGCAAACCAATTTTTTTCATCAATAACCCAAAAGTCCGAATCGCAGTGTGATATTATTGCATGTGTTCCTGTAACGATGATATTGTCTGCGATGTTGAAAGGTGTGTTTGTTTTAGATAGGTGTTCTATCATTTTTTTGTTGTTTGGATAATATGGTTCTGTGGTGTTTTCTGATTCGTTTTCGCCTATGGGTTCGTCGCCAAATGTTATGTCTGTAAATATAGGTGTTTTAAAGCTTGGCATGTCGTTCATGCCTGGAATTTCGTCTAGTTGTACATCAAAATCTGTTGGTAGTGGGAATGTATTGCTTGGTCGTTCTGTGTTTTGTTCGTCGCTGGTCCCATGAGATAGGGGGGAGCACTGTTCATAAGCAGGGATTCTGTTTCGTGAACGAATAAATATACTGTGCAGTTCCAGTGGTAGTTCGTCTGGTAATTTTTCTGTCTCTGTTTTATCGTTTATTTCGTTTTCTGATTTTGTCTGTGCTTCGTCAGATATTGTTTCTGTTTTTTTTATCAGTTTTGGTAATGTGACTTTTGGAGTCGGTATCGTGATTAATGGTTTTTTGTTTCGTATTATCAGCGTTATTGTTGCGATATACATTGGTAATGCTGATAATATTAGCAGGCCAAAAACAAAGCCGGCAAATCCGTGTAGTTCGGCGCGTGCCAGTTTATGCCATTGGGCACCATTAAAAATGCTGAAATTAAACAGGAAATACAACGTGGCCCACATTAAGAATATGTAGCATATAGTCCATATTATGGCGTATTTATGTGTTGTAAAGATTGTATATAATTTCTTCATGTTGATTTGATTATAGACAATGTGTGTGTTTTGTCAAATTTAAAAATGTAAAAATCTCTTTTTTTATTTTCTTTTTTATGGCATAATAATGAAGATAATATTAGGGGGAGCTTTATGCCTGGTACAAGGTTTTTTGGATTTTCTGTTGTGTCGCTGATTGCGTGTATGGTTTCGATTTCTTCATTCGCGGCAACAGGACGTGGTGATTATTCTAATGTTCGTGCTGCATCTGTTGGTGATGCGGGGACTGCGCGTATGCCGACGATGCCGACGTTGTCGATTATGTCTGTTGGTACAATCAGTCAGGATGTTCCAACAAATGTTACGTTGCCGCCTGTGCAGAATGTTCCAGATATACCAAATGAACCAGATTTTCCGGATGAGCCGTCTGTTGTACCAGAATGCCCAGATGGTGGGGTGAAAGACTCTGCATATACGATTGAAATGTGTATGAATGATGTTGTGCAGTGTGTTAATTTTGGTGCGTTGCCAAATGGTATGAACGATATGTTTGATAAAAATACACGCAATTCTATTGTTAATGGGATGGGGTTGTGTACGCCCCAGGTTAATAAATGTATTGCCCAGGTTAGACGTGGTTGTTACAATGTTTATCGTTCTTTGTCTGATGTGTGGATTGATTTTATTTCGCGTCGTGTTCAACCAGAATATTATAACTTTGTATTACGTAAAACAGGTTTAACCCCTAATCAGGCCGAAGCAACATGTTTAATGCTAGACAAGGGCGAGACAGGATATGCGGAAGGACAGAATGCGCGTTGGGATGCAAAAACAGCGACGTGTAATGTTCGTGTTGCTGCATATAATAAAGATAAACATATTACAAATACATGGTTGTTTGGTGCGGCGGGTGATGACAAGCCAGCTGAAATATGGATGAAAACAGGTGATACTTTCACATGTAACAAAGACTTGTTTGGTTTTTCGTTAATGAATGATACCCAGACTGCAGCGGTTGTTGGTATTGGAGGTGGAACATTGGTTGGTGCAGGTGTTGGTGCAGTAGCGGGACACGGTGCACGTGATTTTGATTGTTCACGTGATGCACATCGTAACCAGTTAGCCCAAGAATTGGGACGTTCAGGTCAGATTGGTATTTTGAATCAGTTCCTGGATTCGAATGTGCAGCTGTCTGTTTCAGGCGTAATCAGTCAGGCACAATGTAATGCAATATTAGAACTGTATAACAAGTATCAGGAAATCAAGGCTGCAATTGACGAATGCAGTTCATATACAATTACAGAAGATTATATGGTGTTTGATTTTGAAGTTTCAAATTCTGTTAAGCAACAGGTCGATATTTCTGTGCGTAATGGTAAACCGGTATTGGATGATGCGGAAATTATACGTATCCAAAATCGTTTGAATTGTTCACAAGATAATTGTTCCAAGGAAAATTTAATTGAAACAATTCAGGCCGCATTTGAAGCACAGAGTGATGGTAAATGTCGTTTTAAACCAATTAATCTGGCAAAAATGCGTGGCGAAGGTATATATTGTTCTGGACAATCAGGTTGTATATATCATGATGAATTGGCACGTGATGTTCAGCCGTTGGCCAGCGTTTTAGATACATTGGTTGTATTAAAGGGAGAAAAGTCAAATATGGCCAAAAGTATTGGTGTTGGTGCCGCAGTTGGTGCCGGTGCCGGTGGTTTGGCAACAGCAATAACGGCATATGTTGAAAAAAATAATATTAATTGTCGTGTTGGCAACAGTTTAGAGCAGGTAGGTTTGGGCAAGTCACATGTGATTGGTTCTTTGCGTGATTATTATGTAAAATGGAATCTGAATTTGCCAGATGTGATTGCGCCGACTGCAACAATTGATAGTTGTGATTCGTGGAAGTATAACTGTTCGCGTTATACAGATATGAACGATTGTGAAAATGCACAATTTAATTATAAACCGTCCGGTGCTGCATCATTTACATTGGTACGTTCTGTCTGTCGTGCGTCCGGTGGAACATGTATCGAGAATTATCCTGTGGCAAAATCACATGGTGCATGTGAATAGAAAAATTCCCCCAGTTTGGGGGTTTTTTATTGTGATTGATATTTTGGCTTTTCTATTGCATTGATTTGTTTTTTATTTATAATCAACCAAAAATTAAAAAGGTTATAAATGAAATTAAGTTTTAGTGCAACTGTTGAATATGTGCGTGATTTGATTCCGACATTTGCTACCAAGATTTCCCCCAGTGATAATCCAAATGCGGATGCGGCTGTGTTGTCACACATTGCAGCGGGACGTGTTTTTTTTACCACCGCAAACAATGGTTTAAAATACCTGTATGTGTTTCCATGCAATCCTGAATATTTCGAATTGGCGAAATATATTATGCGTAGTAATGGATTAAAGCCACGTACACATTTGTCACGTTTTTTTCACGGGCGAACACCAACATTGCGTGTCCCATACCAACAAATCAAGAAAAATGAAAACGCAATATTATTTGCGAGGTCAGTCATCAATGTATCTGCATTTAAAAAAGACATAACGGATATAAAATCACGCATTGATATATTGCAACAAAAAATGAAATAAATTTGTATGGAACCTAAAAGAAGAACCCGCCAGCTGGCGGGTTTTTTTACTGAGCGTAGTTTATAACGTTATTGTATGTTTCATACCAGTCGCCCCATTCGTTATCTTTGCAGCGACGGGTTGGACAAAGCAGCCAATTTGTTTTGTTACATTTGATGTTTTTGCAGTCACGACGTTTTTTTATGACGGTGCATGTGTTCGCTACTGCATCATATGTTGCGCTTGTCGTTATTTCGTTTACATTATCTTTTTCATTTGTTGAGGAATGTGATGTATATGTATTGTTTTTATCTGCTTTTGCAGCGTCTTGGGATAGACCCGCGTTTGTCAAACAGTATTGTCTGTTTGATTCACGCTGTGCTTCAGCTTGCTGCTCGGCCGCAATTTTTTCTTCCTTGCTCTTGATTTCTATTACTTTAGCCGCAATATCAGCAAGCATTTTGTTGTTTTCACTGTTTATTTTATCGATTTGTGCATTATAGTTTGCACGAACCGTTTGTAAAACAGAGTTTGCAATTGCGGAATGCGCATTTTTGGCCAGGTGATCAAAGTGTGCACCGCCTTTCAGATCTTGGCGTTTGCTGTCATCGCCATTTTTGGTCATGCCTTGGACTGTGCGGCCTGTTGTACAGTGCATTACAGTTGTATCAGCTTCCAGCATTGCGATTGTTGATTCGATCAGTTTGTCTGCATCTGATATTTCCTTCTTTTGTTCAGGGGTTAATTCTGTGTTATTTACATCATAGGCCAGGTATTTAAATCCATTGTTTGTTGGATCTGAATAGACTGTTTCGCCTTTCTCATTTTTCAGAATATTGCCATCTTCGTCATATTCGACGCTGTTGGATGCGAATGAAATCATATCCCATGGAACATGACCATCAATTTTTGCTTCAAATGTTGCAGGTTCGACGTCTGCGCCTTCGCCCAATAAAATAGCAGGAATCATTTCAACCTTTGTAAAGCACGCCATGCCGGCGCATATTTTCGATGTTATGTTACGTGCACCCAATTTTTTGTCAATTTCCAGGCCGCTGCAGTCATCTGTATTGCCGCAGACTTTGACCATGGCTTCGTCAATGGCATTCTGACATGTGGTCAAGAAATTGTCGTCAATGTTCAGGAATATGCCTTGAATCATGTTAGCGATTGTGTCATAGGTTTCATCAGATGTAACCTGTTGCGCGCCGTATACTTCAACGCATCCGCTCAGTTTTTGGTATGGGCACATACGGATGATTGTATCAGTATCCAGACCAACACATTTTGTGTAGTCTTCGCCACATCTGTCTTCGGATGTCAGACATTGTTTAACCTGGGTTGTGCATGAGTCGACACGCATAGATGCCAAACGTGCAATAACAAAGTTCCAGATTTCGGATTGTTCTGCCTTGTCTGTGCTGCTGGCATCAATACCGCATGTGTTCAAAGGTACCTTGCAAACGTGTAACATTGTTCCAGGACGTGACAAGCACATGTCATACTTTCCACTGGTATCGTCTTCGCCAAATTGAGAAGCGCATGCGTTCTGGAAACATTTGGATATATTTCCAATACAATCCTGGCGTGCTTTGTCTTCGGCGATAATTTCAGCACTTTTTAATTGTGGGCCAACCTCGCGCAGGAATGTATCCCATACCTGGTCTGCGACGGCAACGCATGATTTTGTTATGGTTTCGCATAATGGTTTTTTCCCCATCAGAATATCATATGTTTGTGCAGAAATTTCAATGTTGGTTGCGGTACCTTTTATTTTATATATTTTAGATGTGGATGATGATTTCAATCCATATGCTGTGTTATCCAGTGCACTCATTTGTGCGCAGTTTGTAAAGTCGTTACCACAACCTGCGGTGGTTTGCATACATTTTTTAAATTCAACCGTACATTGGCCCAAATCGTATTTGTTTGCGTTTTCCAGTTGTTCCAATGCGGCGTCACGCAAGGCGCGTTCGGCGGTTTGCAGTTTTTGGGCGCTGGCATTTTTTTGCTGTTTCAAGCTGTTTTCATATGCAGAACAATCTGACTTAATACGCTGGGAATACATCATTTGCAGCAGGCTTAAGTCTGCCTTGCATTCTGGAATGCGTTTTGCACACAAATTGGCGGCAACACGATGTAGTTCGTCGCCCTCCTTGCCATCGATTGGCGATGTTTCCAGTACCAACGATTCGCCAAACACGTCGGATTCTTCGTCATCCATGTCGATTGGGGTATTCCATGCGGACAAATCAACGGTTCTGCGTGCCTTTTTCTTGGTTGCTTCGGCGTTTTGTTTAATTTCTTCTTTTGTTGTGAATTCTTCGGCTGCAGCTTTGGCGGCGGCGATTACGTCATTTGCCAATTCGCCCATTTCAATCTTTTCAACACCGAATGTTGCCATTTGATATGACTGTTGATCCAATTTTTCAATTTCGGCCAAAATTGCATCAAATTCTGCATTCTTGTCACTGCATGTGCAACGACCACCGGTTTCGTTTTCAATCATGCAAAATGAATCCATACAGCCATCGTATTTTTGTTGGCATTCTTCACTGACTGTTATGTTTTTTGTTGCAGTTGCAACCTTGGTCCCGGTATTAATAACCTTTTGCACAGTGCCTGCGCGTGCAGATACAACCGGTTTTGCACCCGTTGATGCAGGTGCAGTTGCCGCACGACCACGATTCACAGTTTTTGGCGCGCCAGATGTCGCAGATGCCGAACCTACCTTGGCCCCGGCAGGTGCCGTAGTTGCTGCGCGTGCAGATACTGGTTTTGCACCCGTTGATGCGCCTGTGTTGCCCGATGAACGTGCATTTCCGCGTGACGCCGCACGTGCAGCAGCGTTTGCATCAGATACAAAAATCGATAGAATCAATGGTAATAATAGTATTTTTTTCATGAAAATTCCCCTTCCGATTTGTTTTATTATATCATAAATGTGAATATATTAAAAGTATTATTTTTGGATAAATTTTTCGGGAAAAAATCCCCATGTCGGGGATTTTCATTTGTTTTCTTTACTGAAACCTGTTTTTAGTTTGTCTGCAATATCACTTAGTGATATGTCATTGCTGTTGCTGACTAATTCTATGGTCGCGATAACACGACGGCATCGGGCATCGTTTGCCTTTTTATATACTTTTTCGATGCAGCTTGATTCCGCAGCGCCAGATGTTGTAATCTTTGTTGCGTCAAAGCCGGCCGTAATGAATAAGTTTTTAATTGTCTTTGCGCGGTTTTCAGACAGCTTTTGATTGTTCATGTTGCTGCCTGTTTTGAACTGGGTACGATCAGTATGACCGACGATGTCAATTTTTGATATTTGTTGGATTGTATCGTTATCCAATGTGTTTTTTAGAGTTTCTATTATTTTTGTTGTTGTTTCTGCGTTTATATCTGATTTTCCAGGTTCAAATATCTTATCTGTTTCAAAGACTAGACTAAGGTCTTTTCCTTCTGTTTCCTTTTCTTCCTGGGCTTTGACGCATGCGCCGTTTGTTTGATTGTATCCTTGATTGCAAGAGCATTTGTTATTTGATTCTGATGCGTTGTCGATGCATTCGCATTCGTTGGCTTTTACAGCACCGCTAAGGTTACATTTGTTCGGTACACACTGATTATCTGAGTTATATTTTTGGTCATTTTCGCATGTTGTACATCCTGTTTCAATAAAGAAGCGTGCGTTTTCGTCTGTGCATGTGCAATCGGGGTATGTACCGCCAGATACCCCATTGAATTTATCGCTGTCACATGTTGGAGATGGCAGTGTGTCAATTTCAGATTGGGCTTTTTGTAGTTTCTTTTTGTATTTTTCTATAATTTCCTTGCTGTTTTCTTTTGGGGCGTTTTTGTTAATTAATTGGTTGCCGACAATTCCGACGGCGGCACCGACACCAGCGGTGATTAAGCCAGTTTTTAATTGTTTGGCGGTTTCTTCTTTTTGTGCGGCCCATGCGATGGCATCGGGGCCATCTGGGTTCTGTAATGCACGGGCCAGGGATGTAAATGCCCCGGATGTTTTGCCAATTGATACATCGTCATACAGACCAGATGTTGCCGCGTCCAGTATTGGTTCTGATTCAATCCCAGGGCGCATGTCTAATGCGGTTTTGCGTACTTTTAAATCATTGGCCAGATTGACGTATTCGCTGTATAAATTAATCAGTTCATTGCCACCGGGCAGTTGGACATCACGTTCGCCACCGGCAACACTTGTTCCGCCAAAGTTGCAACGGAATGTGGCCAGGTATGCACGCATGGCAGTTTCTGCATCTTCGTCAGCGTTTTTTTCGGCCAATGCGGACATTGCCTGCATTCCGCCGATACCGGTTGCAGCCATGGTCGCACCACCCAACAGTTTATTTTCTGTGGATTGCTCTTTTTCTTTCATTGCATCGACGTTTGCCTGTAATTCATCAAGTTTCTCTTGTGAATCCGCGTACGATAATTTTGGTGCAGATTCTTCAACATCGGTTATGTCGTCTGTGTTGTCTGTGTCGCTGATGTCTGTGTCGTTTTCTGTATCGTCGTCGTTTGCAGTTTTGGCTTTTTCTTTTTCCTTAGTCGCAGGGGTAGATTTGCTGTCTGTGTTTTTCTTTTTTACACATTTGTTCTTTGCGGAATCCCATTCTTCTTTATCGCCGCAATCTGCCCTGATGCAAGTGTTATTTTGCCATATTCCGCCGGCAGTTTCGCAGTTAGATATGGCTTTTTTTTCTTTGCGTGAGGTCTTTTCTTTGATTTCTTCTACTTCGGTTGTTGCTACATATTCTTCGGCCGCAGCAACATCATCGTTAAAAGCGTCATCTTCTGAGTAGTCGTCTGGAACCTCGATGGATTGTTCGGTTGTGGTTTCACCGGTTTCTGTGTTTGAAGTGTCAGCCCATGTATTAGTGCAGATAATACAAATGCATAATAGAAAAATTTTAAATATGTTTTTCATAGTCGTTTATTTGTTTTTTATATATTCTTTTCTTTTTAATTAAAAAGATTATGTGTTGCTGTTGCTGCCACTGTTAGAGCCGGAGGTTGTGCCACCGTCGCCGCCGTCACCGCCGTCACCGCCGTCGCCACTTTCTTCGGATGTGTTTTCTTCTATAAATGCTTTGGCTTCTTTTGCGGCATCACCTTGTTCATCTTGTTTACTATTGTCTTCTGGAACTTCATTTTTAGGCTTTTTATTTTCGCCTTGTGTTTCGCTTTCGGGGCTTTCTGCGCTTTCTTCTTCTTCGTCTTTATCTTTCTTCTTTTTGTCTTTACCTTGTTCATCTTGTTTACTATTGTCTTCTGGAACTTCATTTTTAGGCTTTTTATTTTCGCCTTGTGTTTCGCTTTCGGGGCTTTCTGCGCTTTCTTCTTCTTCGTCTTTATCTTTCTTCTTTTTGTCTTTTTTCTTCTTACTCTTGTGGTCGGCGCATTCTGGGTCGTCTGGATATGCTTCACAATGTTCATCTTGGGCCTTGTCCAGTGCTTTTTCAGCCTTGGACCGGTCAACTGCACGATCAATTGCACCAGATGTAATTGCGCCGACACCAATGCCTAGGCCGGCACCCATAAATGCAGATGTTGCAGATGATTGTTCGCGTGTAGCACGCAGGGCGTTTTCTTTGAATGTTGTAATGTCGACGCCAAACCAATTCTGGTCACAGTTAAATGAACTGCCGGCATATGCTTTCTTGGAGGCGTACAGCGTTCCTTGGTCTCCGGCATAGAAATTAATTGTGTAAACACAATCCAGTGTGCGTTCGTCAAACATTGCGCCCAATCGACCACATGTTTCGCGCATTGCGTCGCGCAGATCATACAGACGCTGTTCATCACGTTGAACTGCTTTTTCTGCGTCTTGGCGGACGGTGCCGAATGCCTCCATCATACGTGAGGCCAGACCATTGTCTTGTTGTGTGCATTTTTTTGCAATTTTTTCACATTTTTGAATTGCTTTGTCTCCGGCCTTTTTCCCCAGACACTTTGTAAATGTTGTGCCGCATTCTGTAAATATGCAATCGTTGTATGAATTTCCGCATTCGATAATAGCGTTGTATCCAGAAATGCTGGCGTTCAGGTCACGGTCGGCTTTAATCTCGGTCGTGAACAGTGAGTATTCATGTCCGGTGCAGGGCAGATCGCGACGACATAAATCCATTTTGTTGCCCCATGATGTGTCTGTGTCGCCGGCGCATTTTGAATAGTCTTTGCCGCATTTTTCCTGCATGCAGGCGCGCAGTCCTGTGTCACATGCATTTTTTCCAGATGCGGATGCTGCTTGGATTTTTTTTGATGCAGCAGATATTTCGTCTTCTGCGTCCAGGGCGGCGCGTTGTGCACGGATTTTTGCCGCCAGGTCAGATGAACTGGTGTCGGAATCGGATGTGGTGTCTTGAATTACTTCGCTGAATTGAGAAGATTTGTTTTCGATGATTTCTGGTTCTTCATAGATTTCTTCTTCATAAATTTCTTCCTCAAAAAACCCTTCTGTTTCTGGTGGTGTTTCTTGGTCGGTGGTTGCTGATTGTTCTGCATTTTGTTCTGATTGAATCCGAACAGTCATTGTGGGCATGCGTGATTCGGATGCTGCAGGGCGTTGCTTGTTACTGCGGGATACAACGGCGGCATCACAATTGGTTGTGCCAAATGAAAACATTAATGCACACAGCATAAATGCTTTTGTTAGTCCGAGATATTTTGTGTCAATTGTCATGTTTTTTGTTTTTCCCGTGTTTAATCAATTGTTGCGCATGCAGTGTCATAGAATTTGCATAAACCGATTGCGGCTGCTTTTTCTGATTCATAGCCGTCGCCACATTTGTTTGGCATGTTGCGTGCACATACGGTTTCGACGCATGTGTCGCGGTCTGTGTTGTCGGCGCAACCGGATTTAATAGATGATAATTTCTTTTCACGTGCAGTTTTGTATGCGGCGATGATTTGGTTTAACACATTGTCTGTGTTTTTTATTGTGTCATCACGTGCGCCAGCCAGTGATTTACGTATTTCAGATACATAATCATTGCAACCGGCTGCTTCGACGCTGCATGATGCAAATACGCGGTCAAAGTCTGCGTCGGTCGAACATTTGCGATAATCAGCGGTACAATTTCTGTCTGCAATCATGCAGGCGGTGATTTCTGATTGACATGATGTCTTGGTTTTCTTTTTCGAAACCTGATCCAGTGTTTTTTCCATCTTGGCTGAAACGCCAGCCGCTTTGCATGATTGTTCGATTAATTTGTCATAAGTGTCGGTGATATCGTCAATTGTGCAACCTGATACTTTCTTGATGCATTGTTTTGTTGCCCATGCATAGCGTTCACCAGGGTCTGTTGGTGCGCTTTTCAGTTCTTTGTCACTGATGTTGTATTTTGTCGATGTGCCGACCGAGACGGCCTTAATCCCCTTTTTTTCGGATGGTGGTGTGCCGGCAGACGATGTGCCGCAATATTGACATCGGGCGGCAGGGTTTGTAGATACATTAATCGCACATGCAGAATCCAGACAACGTGTCAGGTTTGCGCGTGAACATTTGGCCACAGCATGCGCGTTCGTGCATAACAGTGCGGCGGATAAAAAAAATAATATTTGTGTTTTCATTTTCTCTCTTGGGTGTGATTATATCAAAAAATGCCGGGCACGCAAAGAAAAAAAGAAATTTTTATAAAACGGTTGACAAATGCAAATAGTTTGTCTATATTTTGAGTTGTACAAAGTCAAAAGGATAAAAAATGGCAAAATTTGATACAAAATGGTTGTGTGCACGTGTTCCGGCGGCATTTGTTGTTTTGTTGCTGGTGGGATGTAGTGCTACGAAATGCAATGATCAGGTTGCATCGGTAAAAGAAAGTACAGATGTTCAAAATAATGCATGTGTATGCAAGGTCTGTGAATTAAAGGATTCTATTAAAGTATTAAATTTGAAAAATCAGGAACTGAATGTTGCATTGGAAAAATGCGAAAAGTCTAAGAAAAAAACAGTGAAATCAAAAGTTGCAACTGCTGATTCTGTAAACTGGAAAAATACGGTTGCAAAAGAATCTGATAAGCCGGTTATTAAGAATAATTATGTGCCGTCTTGTCCTGTTTGTCCGATTAAGCGTGATGTAGCAAATGTACCTGTTGTGGCGGATTCTGTGGTTAACAGTAAGGCGAGTGTTGTTTTGGATGCGTCTTGTAATAACGGAGTTGTTGTTATTGATAATGATCCAACAGAAACAGTTATTAAGTTCAGTAATGGTTCTGTAAATAATGGCAGTGTCGTTGTTGGTGGTAGCGCAAAAGGTAATGTAAAGTCAAAGAATGCAAAAGTTGAAATTGATGCATCTTGCAACAATGGCAATGTTGTTGTTGATAATGCGCCAACTAATGTTGATGTCTCTTTGGGGACAAATTCTGTAAATAATGGTGCAATTGTTGTTGGTGATGAAAATACAATTTGTACAGTCACGCCAGATACAATTGTTCGATTTATGAAAACAGAAGAAACAATTGTTAAGTGTCGCGTTGTGACAAAACAACGTCTGTATAAATAAGTTTTGTCAGCTGAAAAAAACAGTCTGCAGTTTTGCAGACTGTTTTTTAATGTTTTTAATGTTTTTTTATGTGGACGAAAAAATAATCTTATGATAAAATTTATTTTGTTATATAAAAGAGAATGTAGATGAAGTTTATCAGATTATTGGTTTTTGCTTTGTTTTTTGCGCCCTTTGCATCATTTGCGGCCGGTGTTGAATTTACAATGGCGGCACAATTATTGGCAGCAGCCAAGGCGGCAGATATTCAGCAGGTGCAAAGTCTGGTAAATGCAGGCGCTGATGTTAATTTTGTTGATTCAACAGGTGTGTCGATTGTTTGTACTGCTTTGATGAATAATGATACACGTGCAGCCCAGATTCTACAGATGTATGGTGCAGATGCGTCAAAATGCGATCGGCAAATTCGTCAGTATAATAATCGAAATAAAACAAAGGGAGGGGGCGGATTATTTAGCGGACTGTCGTCTGCCCAGACCATTAGTTTAGCGGCGGCGGGTGCCGCCGTTGTTGTAGGGGGGCTGTTGTTATTAACGGATGTGCTGGATCCGGGTAATGATAATAATAATTCGGCTAGTGGAGATCGTCCGAATCACAATAATGGTAATAATGGTGGAACAGGAACAGCGACTGCATCTTTGACTGTGCCGTATAGTCCTGCTTATTTGGGTGTAGATGGAAAAATTAATCCCAGCAGTGCAACGTATCAAGAGAATTTAACCTTGTGGAATCCAAGCGCAGGCGGTATTCGTGCGCTGGATTTTAATTATTTCAGACCAAGTGTTCAGCCCGAAAATAATTATTTAAAAGATGGAATTTCGGTGCCTTTGCAGAATTATCTGTTGATGATGCATGGTTACTCTGCGTTTGCAAATGAATATTTGGGACAGGCTATTTTCCGTGACACGGCCAGTCGAAATCCTGTTTTACTGGGTAATTCGTCAACGGGTGGTTTGCCTGTGCGTGTGTCTTTGATTACAGATAATGGAATCAGTACAACGGGATCTGCGGCGCGTGGTGATGGTATTGTATATGCTGACAGTGCCGCGGCGACAGCTGAAACGCATACGCTTGATAAATATTTAAATTTTAATGCCCCTGTTGCGGGTGTGTTGGGAACAGAAATTTCAGGATTTGATTTTTCTGGCTCTGGGACTGCATTGAACCCTTTTGCAAACTCATATGATACTGCGTTGGGCAAGATTGTTGGAGGATGGAATGCAGGTGGGCGTGTATATGGTGATTTGTTTGGTTTTGTGCCAAATGGTCGTTTGGGAATATTTAGAACCGGTGGTGGTAAGTATTGGCAGAATATAAGTGACCCAACCAGTGGTGCGGTTGTTGGAAATTTGGTTGATGGAGCGTCGGGTACATCTGATGTGATAGAGCCGGGGGATACAATTACATTAAATGGTGTGACGTACAGTTTGTCTTTGGCGACATCAGGTACTTCTGTGACAGAACCGACAATTACAATTAATGGAAAAACATATCTTGTTCCAGCGGAAAGTACAATGATGCGTGGTGAATGCGTGGGGGATGAATGTGCGGACGTGTCAGATATTGCGATTTATGTTGGTACAGATGGTTTTTATTATGTAAATACAACTGGTGGTGAATCGGCAGATGCGGTTTATATGGTTCAAGATAATAATATTTATGCGCAAAAAGAATTGGTCGAATCGGATTACAAAAATTTTGAGGCAATGCGACAAGCGTTAAGTATTAGTAATGTTTTGGCAAATGTATCTGTTTTGGATGTGTCGCGTGATGCGTCTTACTTGACGGTGCGTGATATGCCAGCAGCTTTGGCATTAAGTAACGCAACCAATGCAGAAACTTTTGTGTCACTGAT
Organism: uncultured Alphaproteobacteria bacterium; assembly: GCA_904502245.1. Classification (GTDB taxonomy): domain Bacteria; phylum Pseudomonadota; class Alphaproteobacteria; order Rs-D84; family Rs-D84; genus Enterousia. The sequence continues at coordinate 14,307 of CAJGDN010000015.1, forward strand.
TAATTCTGTTTACGATAAAAATAATGTTGATGTGACGTCCCAGGGCGCATATGCGAATATGATGTTTAATGCTTACAGTGCGTCTGCACCGATAATGCTTATGCCTGCAGGTGAATTTAATTTTGGTCAATCATTATCTGTATTGGATGCAACTTTTGAAAATTATGCACCTTTGTTGTATGGAAATAATCTGGAACATATGTTTATGACAGTGGTTGCAGTTCGTCATGCCAAGGGGACTGAGTCTGCGGACTCTATTTCAGGATATGGAAATGGTACTGGGGCTTCTTTTGGACCATTGTATTTGTCTATGTGGGAAGACGCAGAAGGTAACATGTTTCAGTCACGTAAATGCGGTGTTACAGGTACAGGTCAAGGGGGAATTGATCCATGGTGTTTTGCTGCGGCGGGCGCAACGTCTGAGATGGCCACGGCCAGTGCGGCTGGTGCGGTTGCTGCGTTAAAAGGTGCATTTGATTATATGTCTAATCCACAAATATTTATGCTGATGGCATTGACAGCAGATGGATATTTATTGGGGGCAGATCCGGCCGGTAATGTGTTTACTGTGGATACTTTGGCAGGATATTTAAAATCTATGTATTCTTTACCACAGGAATACTATGCAGATACTTTGACATCAGAACAATATTTAAAGGCGTTCGCAGAAGTTTATGGTTATGGATTAATAAATTTGGAACGTGCAATGACACCATCGCATTCGATTTATTTCTATGATGGAAATAATATTGTATCGGGAAATGGTAACGCATATTGGCGGGCTGCTTCAAACACAGTTTTTCGACCATCTGCAACGTTAAGTTTGCGTGGGGCATCAATCAGTGCACCGTTTTTTGATATTTTGAAAAGTGCGGATGGAAAAATTTCCATGCCACGTGTGTGGGAAAATAAATTTTCTTTTGGTGCGTCTGATGAACGTGGTTTGTATATGGGGGATGTCTTGGGTGATTTTATGGTTGGGCGTGACGAAACACGACAGTCAAAGATTGGTGATATCTCTTTTGCAATGACCATATCACCGCGTGCATATAATGATAATATGTCGGGATTGGATACAATGAAATTGGGGTATGCTTTGGGTGATTGGAATATGTCGGCATCTTATCAGCATTATTTGACCGATGGTATGTCACGATTTAGAGGTGCGGTAAATCCAATTTTGTCTTTGGCTTCTAATGCAGTGGTAACTGATGTAGAATATAAGTTGGGCGCATGGGGGGTTGGTGCACGCGCTTTTTCAGGTGCAATAACAGATGAGGGGTTGTTAGAAAATGATCCAACTGTTTCTGCACAATATATGCCAGCAAAATTAGGTTTGTTGCAGGGGGCACAGTCCCATGTCGCATGGACAGGCGATGACTTTAGCTTTGTGACATCATTTGGATCAGTGCGCGAATCAGATACGTTGTTAGGGGCATATACTGATGGTTTATTGAATCTGGGGGCGGGTGATACAACATATGTTGATCTTGTCGCGCGTTATGGTGTTATGGATGATGTTAATTTGATGGCACGTGCAACATTTGCTCAAACAAAATCGGATGCATCTGGTGATTTTGTCTTGGGAATGTCTGATATACATTCAAACGCATTTGCGATTGGTGTAAATGTGGGAAATTTTGAATTCATGGCATCTATGCCATTGGCGATAACAAATGGGGTATTGCAATATGCGCATGCGAAATATGATGTCCAGGAAGATGCAGATAAGAATTATGTGTTAAATATCATTGATACGCATGTTGCTGATTTGTCGTTGGTTGCAGATCAGCGCGAGATGCGTTTTGCAGGTGCGTGGCGTCATAAATTTGGTGAATTTACTGATGGTGCGTTTGGATTCATATATCGTGTAAACCCAAATCACACAGATGAATTTGGTAATGAATCTGTATTTATGTTAAAAATGTCACATCGGCTAGGAATATAAAAAAACGGGCGTTTGCCCGTTTTTTTTATTTATTAATTAATTATATTTTATTTGTTTTTGAAATATTTATCGTGTTGGATTTTTGATGTTGAGTACATGGTTTCAAACATCTTGTTTGCGGCGTCCATTGTTTGTGGCATGCCAGGGTGTGTTATGTTATAGTCTGCACCGTTCAAAATAATAATGCGTGCTGGTAATAATGACGTTCCGCCACATTCGATAAAGTAATTTGATATATCGTAATATTTTCCAAAACAATCGTCATTTAGCGTTGCGACATATCCGGATTCTGCCAGCGTTTGACAGGTTGGTTGATTATTATAAACGATTTCGCCGTTTTCTAGTGTTTCGTCTGGATTGTCAAGTATGCCAGGGCAGTAAACATTTACGTATTTTCCATTAACGGATACTGTTGCACCGTTTTTACTGGATTTGCGACGACCATAGCAGTCACCACTTGCAGATAAGGCATCTGTGTCAAAGTCAGAAAGAATACCCTTGCCACTTTTTAAGGCGGTGCGTTCTATAGGAATTGGTTGTGTTGCGGGTTCTGTTAATGCTTCAGGGCAGATTAATTTTAATCCCCAACAATTAGATGTGCTATCCCACATTCCTGATTCAAATCCTGCACCCATCGCAGAGTAGCAATTTGTTGGATTTAAGCGACATACTGTTGGTTGTTCCCACCATGGTGTTGCGGCGTTTGCAGCACTGATATAAATCATTGGTAATACAAATAATAACGTGTTTTTCATTGTTTTTACTCCTGGGGTGTGTTTTGTGTTTGTTCTCCAGAAACGTTGTCGTTTTGTTCAGTTTCTGATGATATCTTATCTTTTTCGCATGTGACTTTTTCCGAATTGTAAAATTTGCTGGTTGAAGCAATACATTTGTTGTCGATAAAGTCACATTCGGCTTTCGTGCATGCCAATTCATTGTAGATGGTTGATACCAGGCAATTTTGTTGATTGTTGTCTTTGCATACGTTTAAGTTTACGCATTTATTTTCTTGGGGGGCGTATACTTTATTATTTGGAATAACGCATGAGTTGTTATAGAATGTACAGCCTTGTTCTATGCAATTGATTGCGTTGTAGTTGCCGGGAATAATGCAATTATTTTGGTAATCCTGGGTGCATGTTGTAATTTCATTTTGTGTTTGGTTGGTGGTTGTTTGGCCACAATATCCCCATTCTGTGTTAGCGCCTGTTTCTGTATAGAATCCTGCATGTTTGTTTTCTTCGTCAGTTTCGGCGTTAAATTTTTTATGCCATATACCGCCCAGGCGTTCACATTCTTTGGCTAGTTCCTTTACCATATCTTGTCGCAGTTCGGTCATTGCGATGTTTATATCTTGTGATATCGTTGCAGGCAATGTCGAGTCTGTGGTGGAGTTTAATGTACATGATTGTGACGCAAAAATGCTTAATTTTTGGTACAGACTGCCAACATAGGAGCTGCAATTTGCGCTGTTCAATAATTGTATGTATGTTGAGCCAGTAGGACAGTTCCAACCAGCGGGGCATTGATAGCATTGTGAGTCATGCAAATAATAGCCGCTTTTACACTTCGTGTACACCTTACGGCATTTATATGTCGTGTTTTCTATTTTGCGAATGTTTTTTTCTATGGGTTCTAAGACAGCTTGTGATGTCACGTTGCGACATGCGCTGTTTGTTGATTGGTGGGCATAGCCAGGATATATTGTTCGACATGCGTATGGATAGCTGTGTATCGTGTCCGAACTGGGTGGGGTACATGTTTCGCGCAGAAACTCTCGTAATGATGATTGGCATTTGTTGGCGATATTTTGGGTTGCAAGGTTATTCATCGCAATCAATAATTCGGAAAATCCAGTTGGGCCGCCGCCATACAGATTGCTACATGTGTCCAGTTTTTCTTGACAAAGTGTCTGGGATAATTGCATACGTTGTCCCAGCAATAATTGTTCTTTGGTGTTGCTGAAATCTTTTAGTGATTGTTGTTTTTCGTCGTAACATTTATTTACAACTTCCAGACAGTTTTCTTTGACCGTTCGTATGCGTTTTTGTTGGCCTTGATATATTTCGGATATGGCTTGGCGCAGATACTCGTCCCATACGGAGTTGGCAATGTCGCGACATGTGTCCAGGGCGCGTGATGCGAATTCTCGTTTGCGGTTTAGTTCTGCAACCAATAAACGGTTTGATTGGTTTGTTAATATATCACCAGACAGTGATGTCATGGTTTCAAGTTGGTAAAAATTTGCAGTGTAAATTGGTTCGCCGGTTTCACGATTTAGGTACAGACCAGTTACGTCTAGGCAATGTACGTAGTCTGTGCCGCAAGCGGTGTCGGCAGTGATTTCTGCGCGTACCATGGCAATACAGTCGTTGATGTTGGTAGAGTTGTGTGCGTTATAATTTTCCAGACGTGCCAGCTGAACTTCGCGTTCTGTTTTACGGATGGTGACATTTGCAGTATGTTTTTTTTCGTCTAGGCTGTTTAATAGAGTTGCGCAATCATTCTCAATATACATTCCGTATGAAGTGGTTACCATGTTTTGTATTTCGGCAGATGTACATTTGTCTGCAACCATTTCAGAACATTGTGTGTGAACTGCGTTATATAGTGCTTCGCCGGTTAAGTTGGCGATGTTTGCGCCACCAGCTAAATCTGATGTTGACCATATTGTGTTTATGTCACCAGCAATGTCCAAGGTGCCTTGGGTTGATAGTGATTGATTTTTTGTTTTGTTCAAAACTTCGCTGATGCCGGCCAGTTGTTTGGCGCTGTTGGATTTGTCAGTAGTTTTTGACTGAGTGTATTCGCCGGCGGTCGCAGACAGCATTGCTGTAACTTCTTCGGCGGATTTGTTTATAACGTTCAAGTGCTGGTTTTTAAAATCGGACAAGCGTTCAGATGTTTGATTAAGTGCACGTTCGCGGGCCTGAATTTCTGGTAGTTTTGATGAACATACACATCTGCGATATGTGTCGTTTGCAGTAGCACAAAATTGGTCCATGCACGTAAAGTATGCGTCACGACACGTGTTATACCCAGCGTTGAATACATTAGACTGTGTGGTAGGTTGGACTGTTGCGGCGCGTGAAGTGCGTGATGCGTTAATGGTAATATTTTTATTGTTGTTTTGACGTTTTGTTGCACTGCGTGCAGTAGTAGTGCGGGATACGGCAACAGTACGGGCAGTGCGTGGTTGCTGTGTAGTATTGCGCGATGTTACAGCGTTACGTGATGCTGCAGCATTGCGTGAAATTGTTTTGTTGGATGTGGTACGTGCGCTTGTTTTTTTTGTGTTTTGGGTCGTGCGCGATGTAATGTCGGGTTGTGTATTGCGCAGGATTGTTTTTTCGTCACGAACAGCACCGTTGGCAATACCAACAGTGGTAAGAATTGTCACAATAAAAAAACAGGCCTTTCTCATCCGTTAATTATATGTGCTTTTATCTTATCAAAAAAGTGAATCGTAAACAAGAAAATTGTAATAAAAAAATCCGCTGTGGCGGATTAGTTTTATTAGTTTGTGCTTTCGCTGGTTGGACGGTTGCGTTCAACAAATGTGATGCGTCCTTTGTCCAGATCGTATGGTGTCATTTCAACGCGTACGCGTTCGCCAACGTTTACCCAAATGCGGGCCTTGCGCATTTTGCCACATACGGTTGCCAAAATTTCGTGACCGTTTTCCAGTTTTACCCGGAACATCGTGTTTGGTAATTTGTCTTCTACTGTGCCGCTGAAAACAATTACGTCATCTTTTGCCATATTTTAATCCTTTAAAAATTCTGTGTTTTTTGGTGTTTCTTATCTTATCGCTTGTGCTGAAAAAATGCAAGCGCATTTTTATGTACTTGCGATTTAGTTAAAGTTTTGATATTATAGTGAATAATTATAAAGGGGTGGAGTCTGATGAATACGAGATTGTTAGCGGTTATATTGGCTGTTTTTCCGTTTGTGGCGGGTGCGGCACCGCGTGTAGATAGTGCGCGTGTTGGTGCGCGTCGTGCGGGTGCGTCGGCGGAAAGTCGTATGCCTACGATGGTGACAAAGATTTCTGGTAATAAATCTGTTGATGTAAAAGTGGAAGAGCCCTTGGTTGATGAGCCGGTTGTAGATGATGAGGTTTTTGACGATGATTTTGTTG
>CAJGDN010000016.1 GCA_904502245.1 uncultured Alphaproteobacteria bacterium
ATTTTTCGCCGCTACGCCTGAATCAACCGCGCCACCAAATACACGCGACACAACCATGTCAATGTCTGCGCGATGATATAATTTTTCATAAACAGGGGTTGATTTAAATGTGTCGCGTAATTTCTTTATCGTTTTTTCTTCGGCGGTGGAAAATGGAAATATAACCTCGGCCGGGTTTATGCGGGTCAAGTCATCTAATGCATCTGATGTTTGACCAATAAAAAATTCACCTGTTGAAATATCACAGCCCGCAATATCATATGCGCCACCACCAATCGGCGCAATCGCAACCAAGAAATTTGAATTCTTTGGCGTTAATAAATTTTCGTCCGTCAATGTACCAGGCGTTAAAACACGAACAACACGACGTTCAATAAATTTGTGTCCGCGTTCTTTGGCCTGGGCCGGGGTTTCCATCTGTTCAACCAGCGCAACCTTATACCCACTGCGAACCAAACGACCAAAATAATTATCTGCCGCATGCCATGGAATACCACACATAGGAATTGATTCCCCATCACCGTCGGTTCCGCGTGCTGTTAATACCAACCCCAGTGCACCACTGATTATTTTCGCATCTTCAAAAAAAGATTCGTAAAAGTCCCCCAAACGAAACATCAGCAAGGCATCAGGATTTTCTGCCTTCATATCAACATACTGTTGCATAACAGGGGTTAGTTTGCTTTTTTCCGCCACAATAAATCCGTTTTATTTCTTGATTAATTATTATGCACTGACTTTTAATGTTTCAATTTTTAATTCAGCTTCTTTTAACAACTGTTCACAGTATGCCTTTAACTTTATCCCCTGTTCATATGCAGATACAGAATCAGCCAACGGCAATTCACCAGATTCCATTTTTTTTACCAATTCCATTAATTGTTTATATGCTTCTTCAAAAGATAATTTTTTTTCGTCCATGTTTTTCCCCATTATTTATTGCGATTTTAAGATACAAAATAAAACATATATTTTCAAATTAAAAATCCGGCATTTGCCGGATTTTTTATCGTTTATTTTGTTTATCTTGCCAGGCCAGCGCATTTTGAACATACGCACGCGCACGCCCCAAATCAAATTCACGCGTACCCGGTTTCATTAGACGCCCTTCGGCATCAATCCAGGTAGTGTAATTTTTGGGAACAATTTTGCTGATTTTATTCAAATTATCTGCCACGTTTTCTGGTGACAATCCACCGGCATAACCCATTGGAATATCTGGATAAACAGGCCCATTCCATTTATCAGGACTGATTCCATAACCGTATGATGAATCATACAATAACGAGAACTTAGCCCCCGTTTTATACAGAGCGTCTATTTTATCTTTGACACCATCATTATATGGGAATATAAATTCGTTTTCTGGGTGCGTGCGTATTAATTTCGCAATGGCATTCGCATCAAACCTTTCTGTGCGGTCGCCAATATTTAACTGCCAACGACGAATTGATGGTTTGTTATCTGATATATTACGCAAGCGCATCCAATTCTGTATTTCACCAGGTATTTTCCCGGAACACATATCGTCACACCACTGATAATTTACATGAACGGCTACATTCAATGGATTTTTATTGGTTTTAACATAATACATTAACACATCAAACCAAATATTTCTTGGGCGTAACCACCCCATTGTACCAGGTGCAGCCTGAACCCCGATTTCAATCATTGGTGATATTTTTAAAAAACTTATTACATCAGCAATTTGTAAATCTTCGCGCGGATCAGAACATGTTATATATTTCAGTTTCATTTCTTAGCCTTTGTATTGTTCAGGCGTAATTGCCCGCATGCAGAACCAATATCTGTGCCACGTTCACGACGAATACGCGTGTGAATTCCGTTCTTAATCAATATATCTTGGAATCTGTGAACCGCATTACCAGACGGGGACGCAAAATCACGTTCATCAACAGCATTCCATGGTATTAGATTTACCATGCAATTTTTACCACGTAATAATTCAGATAATTTTTCTGCATATTCAGGTGTTGCGTTATACAAAACAGTTTCACCTTTTTCATCGCGACGACCCAATAAGATATATTCTATCATTAATTGACGATTATGATTGTCTGTAAAACGCCATGCTGCATCCAGAACTTCATCCAATTTATATTTATTATTTATTGGCATAATTTGTGAGCGTAATTCATCAGTCGGTGCATGCAGTGATATTGCCAAATTTATCGGTCGATTCCATTCAATTAACCGATCAATACCAGGAACAATTCCACATGTTGATAATGTTATTCTGCGCCAACCAATACCCATATCCCGATTTGCACGTTCTATAAAATCAATCACGTTTTCAGTGTTCTGTAATGGTTCACCAGTCCCCATAATTACAATATGTGATACATCACCATTATTTGCATCACCATTTGGACGAATTGCCTTGTCACTAAATTTATCAGCACGTAATTCCCATTGGGCCGTTAAAATTTGCGCAAAAATTTCATTTGATGTTAAATTGCGTTTCAACCCCAACAATGTACTGGCGCAAAAGCGGCACCCCATTGCACAACCAGCCTGGGAACTGACACATACACTGTTACCATAGGTTGTACGCATTAATACACATTCGATTTGTTCACCGTCATTTAATTCTAACAAAAATTTTGTTGTTTCACCGTCTGATGATTCCAGTTTTTTTACAATTTTAACTGGTAATGTTTGCGCAACACTGTCCAGGTCACTACGCAACTTTTCTGGGATATTCTTCATTGATGCAAAATCAGGCGCACCACGATTTAACCAATCACGAATTTGTTTTGCACGAAATTTTGGTTGCCCCATATTAATCAAGAACTGTTCCAGTTCCGCATCTGTAAAATTAAATAGTATTGGTTTCATAATTTATACCGGTCGTCGTTTATAACAATAACCGCCTTTCTGCGCAGTTGTTTTAATTGCTGGTCCGCCATAAACATTGCCTGTTTATAGGTGGCATTTTGTTTAATAATTTCATCCAGATTTTTATATTCTGATGTCTTTTTTGTATCACACACCAATAATACAGAATTATCCACGCGCGATGACCATGTTAATTTTGGCAAATTCGCAACACGTTCACGAATATCTGCAGATAATTCATATTGCAGGGCAGTAAACTTTTGTGGCGCGCCACCAAAATTTTCAGCAATTGCAACCGCATCATCACATGATTTTGGCTTGGTCAGGCGATCTGCAATATCAGACGGAATATCCATTAAACGCACAATTGTCATTTCAATTGGCAGACCGTGTTCACGTGCCAGATTTGCACGTTCAGATGCAACATCTTCGGAATTTATATTAACTGTTGGCATGATTGTACGCGCAACAATTATCTGCCATGCAATCTCTGCACGCAGGGCATTTCGCGCCATTTCACGTTCAGACGTAGATAAATCCCCCAGTTTCATTTTCTTTAATTCAGAATCAACGGTTTTATCATCAGGTACTGCATTAAAATTACCGGCATATGCCAATTTAACATTGTCATCAATTATATTTTGCAGGGCAACACGACGATTGTCGGTACTGGTTTTACCCTGGCGCGCCATCAATTTTGTACGCATTGTTATATCTGTGTCTGTTATCGGTGTGCCATTCACACTGGCCACAACAGTTGCACCAATCGCAGGCAACGCAAAAAATAACGATACAATTATTAACAGTTTTTTCATGTGTTGTTTTCCCTTTCCTTAATCAATTAATATTGCTGGCCATCAATCGCCATACCAAATCTAAATTGGAACGTTGTTGTGCCAACATAGTCTTCTTTGACCGCATTATCACGACGATATTCAACAGATAAATAATAACATGGATGATTATAGAAAAATCCACCCGTGTGACGCTGAAACGCACCCAATTCCATATTATATATCGCATTCCAACGCATTGACCAACGGTTTGTTAACTGAATTCCTGCACCAATTATCGCTTCGTTAATATCAACATTTTCTGTAAAAGCCTCGCTTAAATCAACAGACCATATATGACCAATATTCAAGAAATTACGTGATGTACCAATATTTGCAGTTGTTTCCATATGACGCAACGCCAGGTTTTCCTGATTCAATCTGAAACGTGACGCAACATTTAACCATTTTGCGTTATTATACGCGATACGTCCAACATAGTCAGATGCACCATTGTGAAAACCACTGTTTAAATCAATTGATGGTCGTTCAGTAAAATCATATGATTGCCCCAGGAATATTTCCACAGTCTTTCCATCCGAGTTGAACGCAGCCCAACGCGCGCCATAGTCTGCATATGTACCATTTTCCCATAAATCAAGACCAGCCAAACGATTGTCTGAAAATAATGTTGAATCTGTTAAAATTGTACCCACAGAATCATTGCTGAGCGCAAATTCTTCGGCATCCATATGTCGCATAAATGTTACGCGGGCACGCGGTTCAATAATCTGGGTCCAATTTGATGTTGGACGAAATAACGGCAGTCCCCATTCCAGATAACCACTGGGCAGAAATCTGTTTTTAAAACCTGAATATATACCACCATCAACCATCGGTGTTTTATCAAAATGATACACGTCATAACGGGCAGATACACTGGCTGTTAATCGATTCCCACCCCACAATGTCCACGGTGTTGTCAGGCGCGCATCACCAATTAAACGCTGGGCAGCGGTATTATCCCCAGATATCCCCAATACATCTGCACCAAATGTCGCATAGGTTTCGCCAAACAATGGCGCCGTCTGATGCACGGCACGGATATTTGGCAGAATATCACCATCTGGGGCACGCTGAATACCAGTGCTGTCGCGCAATTCTTGGAACACGTGCGCATCGGCAACAACATAACTGCTTTGACCAAATAATTCTAATTTTGCCCCAGAATCCAAATATGGTTGATCATTATAAAATCCATATTTCTGTAAATACGTTCTGTCCGAGGCACGTTCTAAAAATATTGTCGCACGCGCATATTCACCTAATTCAATTACATCATCGTTAAATATATGCCAACGATCCTGACCTTCGCGATTATGGGTAAAAGATGCACTGGTGCGATATTCTGAATGCGGTGCGTTCAGACGATGTTCAATCTGAAACAGTGGATTTTCCTGGGTCAAATATGACAGTGTTAATGTCATATCATGTGTGTCAGATATAGATACATAAAAAGGAATATTTATCTGTGTACCCATCTTGTTCGTTGATTCAAAATCAGGCATTAAAAAACCAGTTTTGTATTTAATTCCAGGATCAGGCATTTCAAAATACGGCAACCAAAAAATTGGAAAATCATACGCACGCATAACAGGACTGTAAAAACGTAATATACGATCTTGCATATCATGAACAATTTTATACGTTGTAATTTCCCACGCGTTACCATACGCATCACAATCATCACATGCCGTAAAGGTCGCACGACGGGCAATTGTTAAATCACCATTGCGCGATATATTATCAGATTCAACATATACATGGTTGCCCAACCACATCTTTATTTCATCACCAGATAATTCTGTACCTTTGCCGGTAATATACGAATCAACCAATGTCATACGCTGACCAGACTGATTGGTAATTTCTGTTTCACCAGATGTTTTTATCGTTTCTGATTTTACATCGTACACAATCTTGTCTGCAACAATTGTACGTGGTTCATTCACGTCGACAGATAACGCATATCCAGACGCAATAAATAAAATATTAAAAAAGATTATAGATAGATACTTTCTCATTTCTTTGATAACACCAATAATATCCCACCCAGTAAAACAAATAAACACATACCCAAAATTAAAAACCCAGTCATACTGCCAATAATATTAGTCGCAGACATATACAACGCCATTGTGCACGCCATCGCCGCAACCGCAACCATTGGTGCAAAACTGGTACGACGACGTAATAATGACGAACGCAGTAATATCGTCGCACACAATGCAGCTAAAACTAAATTCATCAAAGGCGATAAAAAGCGATTACATAATTCAGATAATATCATTTTATGCTGCTTCTTGGTCTTGGCATCAAATGCGACACGCAACAATTCTTTGGTCGGAACGCGACGAACGCGGAACGATGTACTGCCACCGCGATCAACCAGATTCAAATCCATATCAAATGTTTCAAATGTACCTGTTACACTTTGCACACCATTAAACTGTAATGCGCCATTATTCATAACCAACGACATACCACGAACCGTCGAAACCAATTTTCCTTTTTCTGCAAAAATTGTACTGGGGGCAGATTCATCACGCATGTCTGATAGCATAACCTGACTAAGGTCATGGCCAGAAACTTTATCCACATACACAACCAAACCGTCAGATATTTCTGTAAATGCATTTTCCTGTAATTTCATATGCGCCATACCATATTGCAAATTCCACTGAGTGTCATAAAATACAGCCTGACTGTACGGCACAACCCAAATATTCAATAACAAATTTAAAACCGTTAAAACAACACCCAATCGCAGGGCAGGGCGCGCAATTTGACGCGGCGACAAACCAGACGCCGCCATTACTGTTACTTCGTTATCAGATATCATTTTATTGTAAACAAATATAACCGATATAAAACAAACAAACGGCACAATAATCGACGCAATAAACGGTATCATTAACGATGTCAAACCAATAAAACTGCCAACATCAATACCATATTTTAACAAAAACTTCATCATGGACATAATTTGCATCATCCATGCCAAACCTGTTAAAATCAGCATTAACATTATAAATATTGCGACCAATTGACGCATAAAATAACGGTTTAGAATCTTCATGCCCGCAGTATAGAGCATATTTTAACTGTTTTCAAGCCATGAATAAAGGGGCCATGCGGCCCCTGATTTTGATTATTTATCACGTATTTTTGCATTGCATTTTTTTTCAACCGCAGATATAACCGCATTTTGTAACGCAATCAAATCTGCATCAGACATATTATCTGTTGGCTGAATAGTTATTGTAAATGCAATTGATTTGTTTCCATCATTCAAATCAAACGCATCAAAAACAACAATATCTGTGATACGTGAATCCGCAGAACGTGCAGCAGATGTTAATTTCTCAGCCGGCGTATCCGCATCTACAATAAATGCAAAATCACGCGAAATTGGCTGAAATTCCGATAAGGTAACATTACGTGAAGAACGCTTATTTGGAATATTCACAATATCATCCACAATCGCAATTACAACATTTGTTTTAATACGTAATTTCTTGGCAACAGATGGATGCAATTCACCAAATTCTGCAATTTTCTTTTTACCTTGCATCAATGCAGCATAGCGATACGGGTGCGCCCAACGTGGTGCATCATCCGTTGATACTGTAAAACGCTGGCCCGCCATTAATGCAATCAGATCTGATTTTATATCATAAACATCTACATTGCGATTGCGCCCAGTCCAATGCTTTGGTGACACAGAACCTGTACGCACAATACATAATGATGTATGTTGTGCGCCCGGCATGTCGCCATCAAACACTGTACCTAATTCAAACAGGTTTAAATCTGGGTATCCACGCTTTTCATTATTAGACACCGCCATCAGCAACCCATACAACAAACCATTTCGCATCGTGTCATAATCAGATGTTATTGGATTTGAAATTAAAATGTTTTCTTTGTCTGATAACAGTTTTTCAATTTCACAATTACCAAATCCAAATGAACGACATTCATTCAATCCGCGTGATGCCATTTGGTTTTTGATATTTATTTCATTCATATCGTGTGTGCATATTTCACCTGTTGTGTGTTTATGTGCAGATGCAATTTTGTCATACCCATATATACGCAATAAATCCGCGATAATCGTTTCTGGAATTTCAACATCAACACGTGAAGCATGTGGTTTTACACGCCAAATTGCTTTACTGTAATCAACAGTATATCCCAGGGATACCAAAATTTCACGCTGGATATCCAAATCCATTTCTATTCCTGTTTTCTTCAAGAAATAATCTGGTGAATATTCAATCGTTATATCTGGCGCAGTATCAATTCCCGCCGCGAACGCGCCAACAATTTTACCACCACATTCATGCATGATAATTTCGGTTGCACGCATTGCCGCAATACCTGTTATCGTTGGGTCAATACCACGTTCATAACGGTATGACGAATCTGTGGAAACGCCATGTCTTTTTGCAGATTTACGAACCGACACTGGGTCAAAATACGCAGATTCCAAAATTATATTCTTAGTGTTTTCTGTTGTGCTGCCACGCGCACCACCAATCACACCCGCCAATGCCAAGATGCCCGCAGCGTCCGAGATAACCATATCAGAATCTGTTAGTTCATGTTCTGCGCCAAACAAGTCAGTGAATTTTTCACCATGTTCTGCCATGCGTACAACAATATCACCATTAACCTCATCCGCATCAAAGCAATGCATAGGCTGTGCCATGTCATAACAAATATAATTCGTCGCATCAATCGCAGCATTTTTTGGATTGATACCAATCGCCGCCAGACGTGATGAAATTGTCTTGTTACTTGGGGCAATTTTTATACCATGAATTTCAACCATCTTATACGCACGACATTTATCGGTGGCAATTTTCACACTGCGTGTGCCAGAAACAGGTTTAAATTCAGGGTCGTTTGGCGCAATATATTCACCAATACCCGCCGCCGCCAGGTCACGCGCAATACCACGTACCGCCAGATAGTCCGGACGATTTGGTGTGATACCTGCATCAAAAACTGTTTTCGCATCTACAATAGGCGAACCAATTTTTGTATCAGATGGTAATTCAATAATACCACTGTGGTCATCACCAATCCCCAGTTCCAGCGCAGAACACATCATACCATTCGATACAACACCACGTAATTTTCCAGATGTAATTTCATGACCACCAATTACGCAGCCAGGTAATGCCAATGCAGAAATTAAACCCGCACGCGCATTTGGCGCACCACATACAACCTGGCGCAGGGTGCCTGTGCCATCATCAACCATTAACACATGTAAATGATCACTGTTTTCATGTGGTTTGCATTCAACAATCTTGGCTGCAATTGGTGATATAGGTGATATAACATCTTCTACTTCTAATCCAATACGGGTAAGCGTGTCAGAAATAACATCTGCATTCACATCTGTTTTTAAATATTCATTTAACCAATCAAGTGTCCATTTCATTTTACAATACCCCCGTATTAAAATCCTGCGTTACGCAACCAGCGAACGTCATTATCATAGAACTGACGTATATCGTTCAGACCGTATTTCAACATTACCAATCTGTCCCAACCAAAACCAAAGGCAAAGCCCTGGTACATATCTGGGTCAATACCACAATTACGCAAAACATTTGGATGAACCATACCCGCCCCCATGATTTCTAACCATTTATCACCATGCCATTTCATATCAATTTCAATGCTGGGATCGGTAAATGGAAAGAATGATGGTCTTATACGTAATTCAATATTATCAATGCCGAAAAAGCGCGATAAAAACGCACGAACATCCGCGATTAAATCAGACATTGTTATATTTTCATCAATATATAATCCTTCGATTTGATGGAACATCGGACTGTGTGTTGCGTCCATTTCTTTACGATATGTCGAACCGATACCAAACATCTTGATTGGTACACCATCCGTTTCCATCGCACGTATTTGAATGGCCGACGTTTGTGTACGTAATACATTGCCATTTGGCAAGAAAAATGTATCTTGCATATCACGCGCAGGATGATGCATCGGTGTATTCAACGCAGTAAAATTATGCCAATCGTCTTCGATTTCCGGCCCAGTATACATTTTATATCCAAAAGATTCTAAAATCCCAGAAATTTCGGTCAACCCATGCGTTAAAGGGTGCAATGTTCCCATGTTTTCAAGCATTGGATTTAAAGACATATCCAATTTCTGTTTCTGCAGACCCGCCATCAAAACCGCATTTTCAATTTCAGTCTGGCGCGTTTTGAACAATTCACGCAAATTCGCATTTTCAACATTTAACGCAGCGCGCGCTTCATTGTCCAGATTTTTCATTTCTTTTAATCGCAGTGTCATTGTGCCATTTTTACCGTATGTTGCGGTATATAAAGCCTGCAATTCTTCCAGTGTATTAATATTTTTTATTTGTTCGTGCATAATCGTCTTACCTTAAAATTTAAAAAGCCGTCATTTGACGGCTTTTATTATTACAAAACAGATACCCCGCCGACAAGGTATTATTTACTTTCGGCGTTGATAAATCGTTTCGCTGTGTCAACCAATTTTACGAAGTTTGCATCACCTGCATAGGCCATTTCAGCCAAAACCTTGCGGTCCAGGGCAATGCCTGCTTTCTTCAAGCCATTCATAAACTGGCTGTAAGTCATACCATTTGCGCGTACTGCGGCGTTGATACGAACAATCCACAAACCACGAAATTCACGTTTCTTAACGCGACGATCACGGTATGCGTACTGTCCTGCCTTTTCCGTTTTTTCACGGGCAGCACGATATGTTGAGTGATGACGGCCCAAGTATCCCTTGGCACGCGCCAAAATCTTGTTATGTTTTTGTTTTACGGTTGTTCCGCGTTTTACTCTTGCCATGACGTGTTACCCCCTTATTATTTCAAACCATATGGTGCCAGGATTTTTGCCTGTCCGACCATGTTTTCGTTCAGATACTGTGGTTTTGCACCCGCTTTATTTGCGCGAGCTGATTTCTTACGCAACAGTTTCTTGTGAGAGTTACGTGCAACACGGATTTTGCCGGTCGCAGTCATAGACGCACGCTTTTTCAAGTACGACTTAGTCTTTAATTTTGGCATTTTATATCCTCTTGTTAATATTACATTTTACAGGTCTGATGGCAATGCCTTGCCACTTTGACCGCGTTTATTGTGGCATAAATAAAACAAAAATCAAGTTTTTATTGAATATCTGACTTTTTAGGATTAAAGTAGGCCACGATGAAACAAACAAAACTATCTTCCAGACTGTATCCGATTATACGTGCAGTTGCCGCAAGTGCAGTTCTGCCGGTGCTGTTTATATATGTCATGATTGCTAAACCTGATTACGCAATCATGAATGCTTTATCGCACGTTGTTGTACCGGTCGCACAAACAGTGGGGGATGTTATTACATGGCCAATTCGTATCGTTGGCAGCGCAATTGATAATGTAGCCGAAATTTCTTCACTGCGAAGCGAAAATGAAGAACTGCGCACTAGATTAGACCAAGCGTTGGCAAACAAAAATGCGTGCGATATCGCAATCGCAGAAAACAACAGATTAAATCGCGAACTGAGGATCGTAAAATCACAACCACGTGATACAGTTATCGCTGATGTTATACACGACAACAGCGCGCTGGGACATAATACATATATTATAAATCGTGGTATTCGCGATGGGATTGAGGTTGGAATGGCCGTCGCAAATACAGATATGGTTTTGGCTGGTATCGTAATTGATGCAGCACCAAATTTTTCACGTGTACGTGCATTGACTGATTCAGATACAAATATTGCAGTACGTGTTGTCGGGACAGGAATATATGGATTTATGGCTGGAAATGGTTCTTTACAACCAACAATCGGTTTTTTTAGCGATCCAGAATTTCAACCAACGCGTGGTCTGAAACTGGTCAGCAGTAATATTTCAGGCGTGTTGCCAGCAGGTTTAGTTGTTGGTGAATTAATCGATGATACAGATGTTCGCGTATTAAACCCATCAAAATTATCACGTGTTATGGTTCTGAAATTTGATACACATAAAAACGAATACAGATGAAGAAAAATTTGATTGATTTTTTACGTTTGTCTTTCCCGTTTTTATTAACAATCGGGTTGTGGCGTCTGTCTGCACCATTCTGGAACCCGGGTGGAATATTGGCAATAATTCCAATATTTTTTTGTTCTTTTGCAAATCCTGTTAAATGGTTTGGAATTTTTTCGATATTTGTGTGTTTGTGTCTGGACTATAATTTTGAAACCGTATGTTTTTGGATTGCAATATACTGTCTTTTCTATGCAATAAACGGATTTCAAAGCATTGTTGATATTACGCGTATGGATAAAAATGGACTGCCGGCATTTATGGTGTTTTTTGGTATTGCTATTTTAATCCAGGTATTTTCAAATCTGTCGTTTACCAGCCTTGGGCGCGGAATTTGGATGTTTGTATTTGTTTGCGCGATGTATATGCCAATAACATTATTAATTCAAAGGATGCGTCATGATTGATAAAGAAATTTCACGCACCTTTGACCGACGCAGCGCACTGTTTATGACCGCAGGGGCAGTTCTGACATCTGTTCTGATTATGCGTATGCTGCAAATGCAACTGTTTAACTATCAAGAATACAAAAAGAAAAGCGAAAATAATTCTTTCCGTATTCAGATTAACATGCCAGAACGTGGAAAAATTTTGTCCCGCAGTGGTGCACCAATATCACGCGATGTGCCAACATATCGTATATATATCATCCCAGAAGAAGCGCGTGATTTAGATGAATTAATCGCAACACTGCAACACGAATTAAATCTGAAACAAAAAAAAGTAGATAGAATACGCACAAAAATAAAACGGCAATTAAAATTCCAACCTGTATTGGTCAGTGAAAATACAAACTGGAATAAACTGGCGAAATTACAAGCACGTAACTTACCAGGACTGCATGTGGAAAGTGGTTATTCACGCGTATACGAAATGGGGCCGGCTGGTGCACAAATTTTTGGATATATTGGAGATCCTGCAAAACCTGTACCAAATGCACCCTTTTTAACCACAGGTATTACAGGATTGGAAAAAAAGTTTAATAATATTATGAAAGGGGACGCTGGTCAGACTGTTATGATTACAAATGCAGTTGGACGCGTTACAGGTGAAGACAAATCGCAATTTATCGCACCTAAGATGGGTGATAATATACAAATAACAATTAACGAGAACGTTCAGCGCGTTTTATACGATGCATTAACACAACATCGTTCAGGATGCGGCGTAGTATTAGATATTGATACAGGGGATATATTGGCAATGGTATCAGTCCCCAGTTTTGATCCAAATATGTTCCGCCAAGATGACGGGGATGAATATATCGATAGTTTGCGCGATGATACCGCAAAACCCTTTATGAACAAGACAATCGAAGGATTGTACCCACCAGGTTCAACATTCAAAATCGTTGTCGCATTGGCTGCATTAGAAGCCGGTGCCACAACACCAAAAGAAAAAATATTCTGTCCAGGACATTGGGACTATGGCGACCGCAGATATCACTGTTGGGAACACAAAGGGCATGGGCATGTCGATTTGGCAGGTGCACTGAAACATTCTTGTGATATTTATTTCTATCAGATGGCATTGCGGATTGGAATAGACGCAATAAAAGAAATGGCGGTTCGTTTGGGATTTACTGAAAAATACATGGATGATGTATTATCACGTGAAATGCCCGGTGTTATGCCTGATAGATACTGGAAAGAAAAACATATTGGATACAGATGGGTTCATGGTGATACAGTTATTTCTGGTATCGGACAAGGATTTATTTTGGCGAACTGTTTGCAACTGGCAACAATGATGGCACGCAGCGCATCAAACAAACGTGTTGTACCACGATTAATAAAAACTGATGACAGGCCACGATTTGAAAGTATGAAGTTGCAAAAGAAAAATATTGATGCGGTCTTAAATGGTTTGGAACAAGTTGTAAAAAAAGGTGGTACAGCCGCCGCATCAGCCATAAATGTTAACGGAAAACGAATGGGGGGTAAAACAGGTACATCCCAAGTACGCAGCATTTCAAAAAAAGAACGCGAAAGTGGGGTTCTGACCAATGAACAGTTAAAATGGAATATGCGTAATCATGGATTATTTGTCGGATACGCACCAACAGATAAACCCAAATATGCCGTATGCGTCGTTACAGAACACGCCGGCGGCAGTGGACCTGCTGCACGTACAGTTGCTACGGTTATGAAAGAATTGTTAAAATAGGACAAAAAAAAACACATGGTTAAACAAACACGCGTTTCAAATGCAAATATGATGACTTTCCCAGAAAAGCTAGGGCGGTTTTCATGGGGGCTGTTTGTGCCGATGTGTATGGTTTTAACTATTTCTATTATGGTTTTATATTCGGCAGGTGGTGGTAATTGGCGACCTTTTGCATTATCACAATTAATGAAAATTATTTTGGCGTTTGGGGTCTTCTTTTTCGCAGCTTTTACAAATATAAAAACATGGATTAAGTCGGCATATCTGATTTATGCAATCGCATTAATTATGATTGTGTTGGTCACATTTGTTGGACACACCGGTATGGGGGCACAAAGATGGCTGAACCTGGGGGTTATACATATTCAACCGTCTGAACTGATTAAGATTGCGCTGGTACTGGCATTGGCACGATATTTTGCATGGTTTAATTCTGTTGAACTGGGACAGTTTAAAAACTATCTGGCACCAGGGTTAATGTTGTTGGTACCATTTGGATTAATCGTTGCACAGCCGGATCTGGGGACTGCATTATCGTTGGGAATGATTACAGTTGGTATGTTCTATATTGTTGGCGCAAATAAAAAGTGGTTTATTATCGCGGCGGTTTTGGGACTGATGGCGGCACCAGCAATTTGGTTTGGTGGTCTGCATGATTATCAGCGCGGACGAATTATCACACTGTTTAATCCAAACAGCGACCTGCAAGGCGCAGGTTATCAAATAAATCAGGCAAAAATTGCATTCGGCAGTGGCGGTATGTTGGGGCAGGGATATATGAAAGGTTCACAATCACAGCGCGCGTTTTTGCCAGAAAAACAAACAGATTTTATATTTACAATGTTGGGCGAAGAATTAGGGTTTATTGGTGCGTTTGGATTGCTGGCAATATATACTTGGATTGTGGTTTTACTGTTCTGGGCCGCAAAAAAATGTCGTAACAGGTTTGGACAATTAATTTGTTTTGGTTTTATGTTGAACTTTTTTGTTTATTACTTTATAAATATTTCCATGGTTTTGGGTTTACTGCCAACCGTTGGTGTACCGCTGCCATTGATGTCATTCGGAGGCAGCAGTTTGCTATCACTGATGTTCGGATTCGGTTTATGCCAAAACGCATATATTCACAAAGACCAACAATTATCTGCAAAGGGGAGTTAAGGATATGAATTTATTAATTGTGGAATCACCATCCAAGGCCAAAACTATTGAAAAGTACCTGGGGGCAGGGTGGCGCGTTATCGCATCGGTTGGTCATGTGCGTGATTTGGTACCAGAAAACGGCAGTGTTGACACAGAAAATAATTTCAAAATGAAATGGCAGATTATGCCAGGCAAAGAAAAACAAATTAAACTGATTACAGACGAATTAAAAAAAGCAGATGCTGTTTATCTGGCAAGCGACCCTGACCGCGAAGGTGAGGCCATTGCATGGCATCTGTTGGATATTTTAAAGAACAAAAGATTATTAAAAGATAAAACTGTTTATCGTGTTGCTTTCCACGAAATTACAAAAAAAGCAGTTCAAGCCGCAATCGAAGAACCACGCGAAATTGATAAAAATCTGGTTGATGCATATTTGGTGCGGCGCGCGCTGGATTATCTGATTGGATTTGGAATTTCACCATTACTGTGGCGCAGAAATTTAGGTAAATCCGCAGGACGCGTACAATCAGTTGCAGTAAAATTAGTTGTTGACCGCGAAAAAGAAATTGAAAACTTTAAACCGGTTGAATATTGGTCATTGGAATCACTGTGTACGGCGAATTCTGTTGGCTTCAAGGCAATGCTGAATAAATTCAATGGCGAAAAAATTGAAAAAATGAGCATTGAAAATGAATCTCAGATGAATGATATTTTATCTGGAATCGGTGTGCCAGAAATTAATGCATCCGTTATCAGTGTGGACAAGAAAAAAACAATGCGCAAACCAGCCGCACCGTTTACAACGTCAACACTGCAACAAGAAGCTGCACGTAAATTATACTTTGCATCCAAACGCACGATGAGTGCCGCACAACACCTGTACGAACAAGGTTTGATTACATATATGCGTACGGACGCAACAAATCTGAACGCGGATGCTGTGAATGAAATTCGTGCATATATCACACGTGAATATGGTGAAAATTTCGTTCCAAAATCACCAAATATTTACGCAACAAAATCAAAAAATGCCCAGGAGGCACACGAAGCAATTCGCCCAACACACTTTGATGCGCCAGCAAAAAATCTGTCAGGCGATGAGGCAAAGTTATATGAACTAATTTGGAAACGTACAATTGCATGTCAGATGACGAACGCTGAATTTGATTCTGTGGCCGCAGATATTGAAACAGAAAATAAAAAAGCAGTATTTCATGCAGTGGGTTCTACACGTACATTTGATGGTTTTATGAAGGTTTATACCGAAGATAAAGATGATGAAGAAGATAAAAAAGAATCAAAGTTACCACCACTGAACGTTGGGGACACAATAAAAATTACAGAATTAAATCCAGAACAGCACTTTACCCAAGCCCCACCAAGATATACCGAAGCATCATTGGTAAAAAAATTAGAAGAACTGGGGATTGGGCGACCATCAACGTATGCAACAATTATGTCAACAATTGTTGACCGCGCATATGTTGAACAAGATAAACAACGTCGCTTTCATCCGACAAATGGTGGATGGGTTATTGCATCATATCTGAATAAATATTTCACAGATTTGGTTGATGTGAACTTTACCGCAAAAACAGAAGATACATTGGACGATGTTTCAAATGGTAAACAAGATAAAATTAGCGCACTGGAAAATTTCTGGCGTCCAACAGACGCAATGATTGATGGTGCACGCGGTATCAAGACATCAGAAATTATTGATGAAATAAACGCTTTTATGAATAAACATCTGTTCCCAGATGGTAATGATACATGTCCAGAATGCGGTGCAAAATTAGGTATTAAATTGTCTAAGTTTGGACCTTTTATCGGTTGTGAAAAATACCCGACATGCAAATACACAAAACAATTGGGCAAGATTGATGCCGCCGCCCAGGCAGAAAAAGAAGCAGCAAATGCCTCAAAATCTGATAATGTAGACTTAGGTGATGGTATTGAATTTCGTGTTGGTAAATTTGGACCGTATGTTACCAATGGTGGTAAAAACGTTGCAGCAAAACAATACACAGCCGAAACCATCACATTGGAAATTGCACGCGAACTGTTAAATAACGCAACCAAGAAGGCAGAACCAATTAAAATTGGTGAAAATCCAGAAACAAAAAAGATGATTTTCTTTTATCCAACAGGACGATATGGGGCATACATTTCTTCAAATCGTGTTAATGTTTCTGTACGTGAACAACCAGATTTAGAAACCGCAATAAAACTGATTAACGACAAGGCAAAGAAGAAGTAATGGCAGGATTGGATCGCAACTTTACAGACGAACTGCGTGCACGGTTATCGATACTGGACGTGGTTGGTCGTGCGATTCCACTAACAAAAAAAGGGGCAAATTATTGGGGTTGTTGTCCATTTCATAACGAAAAAACCCCCAGTTTTTGCGTTAATGAAGAAAAGGGTATTTTTAAATGCTTTGGCTGTGGCGAAGGTGGGGATATCATATCGTTCACAATGAAGCATAACAATATGGATTTCCGCGCAGCAATCCAAGAATTGGCAGATATGGCCGGGGTAAAAATGCCTGACTATAAACCACGCGACCCACGTGTGGTTCAACGCGAAGAACAACTGTTCGATATATGTGAAAAAGCATGTCAGACATACACAGAAAAATTATTTACACCAGATGGTGCCCAGGCGCTGGCATACGCACGAAATCGTGGTTTTTCTGATGAAGATATAAAAAAATATCGTCTGGGATATGCACCGAAAAATAATATTATCGCAAATAAATATGCAGAATCAAAATACCTGATTGATGCCGGGTTATGCAGACGTGGCGAATATGGGATGTATGATTTCTTTCGCGATAAATTAATGTTCCCTATATTTAATGCAAATGGAAAAGTTGTTGCGTTTTCTGGACGTTCACTGGACGGGTCAGACCCAAAATATATTAACACAGTTGATACAGATATATTCCATAAAAGACGTACTGTTTTTGGTTTTAATTTTGCCCGCGAAGGCATTCACCGCGCCAATCGCAGCATTATTGTAGAAGGGCAGATTGATGCAATAAAAATGCAAATCGCAGGTTTTGAAGAAACCGTTGCACCATTGGGGACAGCACTGACCGAGGATCATATTTCACTGTTGTGTAAATCAAACAGAAATGTTGTTTTTTGCTTTGACGGAGATACCGCAGGACAAAAAGCGGCTGCACGCGCATGCGGTATTATACTACCGTTTTTACGTGATACATCTGATGTTAAATTTGCATTTGTTATGGGCGGTAAAGACCCAGATGAAATACTGAAAACAGGTGGCGTGGACGCAATGCGTAAGATTATAAATGACGCAATGCCATTGGTAGATTACCTGTGGGAAATGGTAAATAATAATTTCTTGGTCAAGACGCCAGGGGGACGTGCACAGGCGGAAAAATTCTTGAAAAAAGAATTGGATAAAATTGCCGACCCAGATTTAAAATCTGAATTTGAAAAAGAATATAATTCACGCAAATTTAATTCATGGCATAAATGGCGCAAGGTTGATGTGGCTTCTAATATTAAACTGCCTGATATTGATGCGATTACAAAAAATACGCTGATTTATATTGTGAATAATTTCCCAGAACTGGCAGAAAGATATTTGGATTTTTTGGGGTCATTAGGGGTTGATTTTGATGGGGTGGTGGCGGATTTAAATATGGATATCGCAGGCGCAGAAAAATACATTGTGTCATTAAAACTGCAACGATATTTGGAAAAATTAAATGCGCAAAAACGTGAATACACAAACCAATTATTGGCAGGTGATGAAAGTGCGCGTGAAAGAATTTCACAGATTGATGAAGAGATTGAAAAATACAAAGAAAAATTAGAAATATTGATTTCTATTTAACTTATTTTCGCAATAAAAATTACCGGCATTTTTGAATATTTTTATCAAAAAAGCCGGTATTTTTTAACAATTTTATTTTAATTAGTTATTAAACAAGAAGTGACAAATGTCGCCAGGTTGCATTATATAATCACGACCAACCAAGCGCATTTTTCCAGCTTCTTTTACCGCAACTTCGCCGCCCAACGTGATAAAGTCAGATGGCGAAATTACTTCGGCACGGATAAATCCTTTTTCAAAATCAGTATGAATTTTGCCCGCCGCCTGGGGTGCGGTCATGCCAACAGTAATTGTCCAGGCGTGCGCTTCTTTTGGGCCAATGGTATAATATGTTTGCAGACCCAATGTTTTATATCCTGTCTTAATCACCTGGTCTAGACCAGATTCTGTTAGACCTAAATCATCCAAAAACATCTTTCTTTCGTCTGGATCAACAATCTGTGAAATTTCCATTTCAATCTTGGACGATATAACCAATACATCGGCAACGTTACCAAATTTTTCAACAACCATTTTTGAATATTCATTACCGGTTGCGGCGGACGCTTCGTCCACGTTGCAAACATAAATG
>CAJGDN010000017.1 GCA_904502245.1 uncultured Alphaproteobacteria bacterium
CAGTTTATGGTTTTGTTCCACGATTGGTTCAACCTCGCACTTTTTTGCGCATCCTGCACAAATCATTGGAATTGCAAGTATTGCACACACCAACATAATTTTTTTCATAATCTCTCTCCCTTTTTATTACAGTGGCAACTTAACACTATCTTTCATCATTTCAACAAATTCAGACAGTGGCATGTTTTCCTGTTGTTCCACACCCAGACGACGCAGCGTTACCATTTTTTCTGCCATTTCTTTTTCACCAACAACGGCGATAATTGGCGTTTTTGCTAATGATAATTCACGGATTTTATAGTTTACTTTTTCGTCCCTCAAATCTGCACGTGCATTTACACCCACCGCACGCAACGCACTAACGATTTCATTTGCGTATTCTGCATGCTTTTGTGAAATTGGTGCGACTACCACTGGCTCTGGTGACAACCACAGTGGCAAATTACCACCTGTTGATTCCAGCAATACCCCCATAAAGCGTTCAATTGACCCCAACATAGCACGATGCAACATAATTGGGCGATGTTTTTCACCATCTTCGCCAACATACGACAAATCAAAACGTTCCGGCAGATTCATATCAAGTTGCACCGTACCGCACTGCCATACGCGCCCCATTGAATCACGCAGATAATTATCAATCTTTGGCCCATAGAACGCAGCATCCCCTTCTGCGATTTCGTATTCAATACCATTCGCATCCAGCGCATGTTTCAATGCCCCTTCGGCCTTGTCCCAGATTTCATCTGAACCGATACGGAATTCTGATTCTTTGCGCGTTGCCAACTTCATGGTAATTTTATCAAATCCAAATTTACCATAAATATCCTTGATAAAACGCAAGATTTTTACAACTTCTTCTTCCAACTGTTCTTCCGTACAGAAGATGTGCGCATCGTCCTGGGTAAATTCACGCACACGCATCAATCCCGACAAACCACCAGCGGCTTCATAGCGATGAACCTTGCCAAATTCTGCCATATACAGTGGCAAATCTTTGTATGAACGCAACCCATGTCCAAATACCAACATACCACCTGGGCATGACATTGGCTTAATACAGAACACTTTACCATCTTGGGTTTTACCTGAATAGTTATGTTCACCATATTTTGCCCAATGCCCACTGCGTTCCCACAGACATCTATCCATAACTGCTGGCGTTGAAATTTCCTGATATCCGGCCAATTCCTGACGATGACGAACATATTCAATTAATTTACGATACATCTTGTATCCCTTGTCATGCCAGAACACAGCACCCGGCGCATATTCAGGTTCAAAATGGAACAAATCCATATCTTTACCCAATTTGCGATTATCACGTGCAGCGGCCTCTTCCTGCATTTTCAAGAAATTATCCAATTCTTCTTTGGATGCAAACGCATCAACATATATGCGTTGCAGCATTTTATTTTTTGCATCCCCTTTCCAGTACGCACCGGCAACACTACGGATTTTAAAACCATCCCTTGGTAAATCTTTTGATGATTCAACATGTGGTCCACGGCACAAATCAACAAAATCACGGAAAGTATAAATCGATAAATCTTCACCAGCTGCATCATATTCATTCAACCATTCCATTTTATATGGCTGATTAGCAAAGATTTCTTTGGCCTCATCCAATGAAACATTACGTTGTTCAAAGCGCCCATTCGATTTGATTAAATCACGCATTTCCTTTTCAATCTGTGCAAAATCTTCTTCGGAAAAGCGATATTCAGTATCAAAATCGTAATAGAACCCATTTTCAATTGCTGGCCCACCCGCGAATTTAACATCCGGGTGCAATTTTTTTACCGCTGCCGCCATAACATGCGCCAGTGAGTGACGAATCAATTCAATATCATACGACATAATAATATCCTTATGCTTTTTATGTTTTTACTTTTGTTATTTTATTTGATTAAGATTTTAAATCAGAAACGCGTTTTACCGCAATAGAAATTACACCCCCAACGGGGTTGTAGTAGTTGTTGTAAAGAAACTTTTAAACAAATTCATGCCCAACATAGTATTACCATTCTAAACAAAAATCAAGCGATATAATTTATTCCCCCTGCGCAACAACATCCCTAATCTATTATTCCGCCCTATCGCAATTTACTGTGTTTACATGTTTTGTGGCAACATTCTAATGCCTGCATGTACTGTTTGGTTGCCCCGGGATACATTAAGGATACCTCGCCTTCATTGTATATCCGCGCACTATGCAATTGAAAAGAAGCCCTTTTCAAACGAACATTACCCACGCACATTTCTGGCACAACCAGAAATGATTGCACGCCTGCGTTAAATTCTGCACGCACAGTCAATTTCACTGAAACCTCGCAACGCTGGCCACAGCCCCTGCAACACAAATCTTCTGGCAAATCTGTTTCAGACAAAGCACCAGGCTTATAGTTTTTATTATATTTATATTCATACATCATAACACATTATCTTTTATCTGACCTTACTATGCCTGCACATTTTGCGACACCACATCAGTGCACTTTTATATCTATCATACGCTTCATTCAAACACAGCGACGCGCCGCCCATAACCTGAAAAACAGATAAATTACACCCATGCGGATAATATACATTCGGTCTATTTACTGGAAATTCAAACAACTTCTTATCTCCCGCGTACATCTCAGGTACCACCTTAAAAAAAGCAGCCCCCACACCACAACAAAATCTTGTCTCTACTGGCACAGCACGTAAATTCATAGACAATGGGCATCTTTCCGCACACCCATCACAGACATACGGAAACTCTAATTCTATCCCCTTGAAATCATTCTCTATAATATGCTTTTTAATTACATTTTCATTTTTTTGATATTCATACGGCATAACACACCACCTTATAAATCAAATACGCATCCAAACAATACCGCAAAAAAGAAACATACACTGCCCCCAATTACAAACAGATGCCACACCGCGTGCGAAAACTTCATTCTGCGCCACAGATAGAATATCACACCAATTGTATAAGACAGACCACCGGCCAAAATAAACCACAGGCCGCGCGCTGGGATATTACGAATCATTGCCGGCAATATAAACAGCAGCGTCCACCCCATTGCAACATATAACGCGACCATCCATTTTGGTTGTTGACGTGGATTTTTAATTTTCATGTATGACCCAAATAACACAATCCCCCACAGAATTGCAAAGACCGTCCAACCAATAAACCCGCGCAAATTCACCAACAAAAACGGCGTATAGGTTCCTGCAATCAATGCATAAATTGCAACGCTGTCCCACACTTCAAAAAAGCATTCGTGTTTTTTTCCGATTGTCGCATGACACATTGTTGATCCGAAATACAGGGTTATCATTGTAACCCCAAAAATCGCACATGATACAATCGCCCATGCATCACCCTTTATCCCCGCAAACACAACCAGCAAGGTTAACGCCGCAATCGCCAGTCCAATACCAATCCCATGGGTCAAGATATTAACAACCTCTTCTGCATGTGTACTTGGCTTTTCCCAACGAAACAATCCTGTCGCACGCAAAACCTTTAACAATTTTGATGCATGTTCATCTTTTTTTACTGCACGAATACGCGCCCTTTTATTTTCTGTCATTTTAACAAACCTTCGATTCGTTTTTTAACCCTATCCCCACCCATCACAGTCATAATCGAATACAAATCTGGGGTATTTGTGCGTCCAGACAATGCCACACGCAAATTCATTGCCACATCGCCATTTTTAACACCGCAATTTTCGGCAATCGCAACGATTTTTGACCACCACGTGTCTTTATCATCAGATTCGTTATACGTTTCCAAGAACGCCTTTAATACATCAAAATTAAATTCATATTCAGAATTTGGAACAAACAATTCATCCCAGAAAAATACAACATTTTCCAATGTCTGGGACCATGTGATAAAGTCTTTACGTACACGCTTTGGATTATCACGTTCAATCCCCAACACCGCGGTCAGATAATCAACATCTGCGACCTGCATTTTATTGGTGTCCGTACCATATTCATTTGCCCAATTTACAACACGATTAACTAATTCTGGCACTGGCAAAGACCCAATAAATTCCTTGGCCCACCATTCCAATTTTTTCATATCAAACAACGCGCCAGACATCGGAATCTTTTTAGCACGCATTTCATAGTCCCAGAAAGACTTTACCTGGCCCTTCATTTTTGCTTCTTCATATCCCGATGCTGCAATATTCCCCAGGTATTCAATTACTGCCTCAACTGGCCAACCTGCCTCCAAGAAAAAGGCAACATTTGCTTCTGGGTCTTTACGTTTTGACAATTTTCTTTGTTTTCCTGTTTCTTCATCAATCTTATCAATAGTTGATGTATGAATATACAGTGGCGCATTCCACCCCATCATGCGAAATAACTGTACATGCAGCGGCAACGATGGCAACCATTCTTCACCACGAATAACATGCGTTGTGCGCATAAAGTGGTCATCACATAAATGCGCAAAATGATATGTTGGCAAACCATCATTTGATTTAATCAAAACAATATCTTCGTTATTTTCTGGGAACCCAATTGAACCACGAACCGCATCCTTGCAAAAAATTCTTTGTTCTGGATTTCCATTAGAATACAGTCGTATAGACGGAATTTCACCATTATCTAAATGCACAACAATTTCTTCTTCGCTTAAATTTCTGTCGCGTGCAAATTCGCCATAAATCCCTGTTGGGAAACCTGCTGCTTTTTGATTTTCGCGTATCTGTTCCATATCAACCGCAGTCAAGAAACATGGATACGCCATACCATTTTCTAACAAATACGCCACCACAGAATGATAAACATCCTTGCGCTGTGATTGATAATACGGCCCATAACTTTCAACATTATTATACTTTAAACCGAATCTTTCCATAGATGCCTCAATAATCTTAACCGCATCTATAACCTCACGTTTTGTATCCGTATCTTCAATACGCAACATAAATACACCACCAGACTGTTGTGCTAACTTACAGTCTATCAGCGCACCATATAAACCACCAACATGCATATATCCTGTTGGGCTGGGGGCAAAACGTGTCACCATCGCACCATCTGGCAGATTGCGCGTTGGGAATTTTTCTTCTAACTGTTCAATTGTATATTTTGGTGCACCGCCCAACACACGTACAATTAAATCTTTTGATAAACCATTTCTCATTTTACTTTTCCTTTTACCCATTCTGATTTTAATTTTGAATATATTGCAAGATCTTGAATTACCCCTGGGCGTACAATCTCACGCTGACGCAAAATTCCATCTTGATTAAACCCAAGTCTTTCCGGAATCGCACGTGACTTTTTGTTTTCAAGCGCCGCCTGAATTTCAACACGATTTGCGCCCCATACATCAAATGCCAATCCTGTTAATTTATCTACTGCACGGGTCATAATACCACGACCATTCATTGCATTATCCAACCAATACCCAATTTCAACGGTCTGTTTTGATTTGTATTCCTGAACAAAGCCAACCATACCATGAACAACACCATTTACAAAAATAAAATATTTCCCCGTATCATTTTTTGCCACAGATTGCACAACACAAAATTCATCTTCTGGCCCTTTTACAAAATCCACCCAGCCCAACCACGGACTCAAAAAAACGCGATTTTTATCAACCATTTGGAACAATTCCGTTGCCAACTGAAAAGTCGCATCTGGTTTAAGCATTTCAAAATCACCACAATCAATCTGTCTTGGAAATTGAATCATAGTATATATTCCTTGTGTTTTATAAAACTCAATTCTATACTAAAAACATGGAAAAACAAGAAATAAGAACATTTGGACGCCGTCATGGCAAAAAATTATCTGCGCGTCAACAAACACTGATTGACGAATTGTTACCGACATTAAAACCAACGACTGGAAACATACTGGAAATTGGCTTTGGTGCGGGCGAACATGTACGTGACCTGGCACGCACAAATCCGGGAAAAATTATCATTGGTGCCGAACCATTTATGAATGGCGTGGCATCCCTGCTGTCCGCAATAACGGACGAAAAAACGAATCGGGTCATGGATGAATATACCGGCATTCGCATTTGGGCAGATGATGTTCGTGACTTCTTGCGCGAAACCGATTCGAAATTTGAACAGATTTGGGTATTGCACCCCGACCCCTGGCCCAAGGCACGACATGAAAAACGTCGCCTGCTGTCTGCGGAATTTTTAAACACACTGTCAAAATATTTAACCGACAACGGCGAAATAATTATTGGCACAGACCACTGGGAATACTTCGATTGGATTCTGGAACAGATTAAATCAACATCACTGTCTGCGACCATCCCAGACATGGAAATAATACAAACACGGTATCAGCATAAAAACAAAGCGGGCACCGATTCGCCAAAATATTTAGTCTTAACGAATTAATAGTTTAACCAAAAGCGCAACCGATTATCCAACTCTGGTTTTATACAATTTATCAGACGCAAAGCCTGCTCTATACGCATAAAATTCGGACCAAATGCAAAGTGCAGACTAAATTTATTTTCTGCAGTCCATGCATTTAACATAGCATAAATTCGTCCAACAAAATCAGACTTGTTTCCCATATCTTTTGTCAAAACAAACATAACCGCCCCAGCATTTATTTTACGCAAATTTGCGAACAAATCATCCCACATATCAACATCAATATCTATAACATCCAAACCAATTATCAAATCCTTATCAAAAAACAAATCATCACGTATAACATGTGTCTGCTCAACCAATCCTGGTAATGCAGATGCCTGCAAAAATATTTGTGCACCATGTGCACCATGTTTAAACGCATTATTGATTTGAACAGTTACATCCGACACCTGTTTTTCAGAAACTCTTTTATCAGGGAAATAAAATCGGGCATATATTTTTGTATTTTTTTCTTCTACCCACGGCCACACAGTCGCAACGGCCCCCGGCACCACAGACAGCATATTTAACCCCTGTGCATCCAACACACCAACCGCACGTGCCAAATCACCCGCATCCATATCCGCCGCACACCACAACGCTGCGCGCCCGCCAATTTGGTTTAAAATCACATTTTTATCAATCATTACGCTTTTTACTTTATCACAAATATGATACAATTAAAAACGTTATGAAGAACAAACTAGATAATATTTTACTTTCTATCCTGTGGTTGTCGGCTTCAACCCTGGTGGCATGCTTTTGGTTTAACATAAAATTTGGTTTCAATATATTTTCTGGGGCACATTGGCGCCACCTGGCATACATGCAGGCAAACCAAGCACCAGTAAACACAACATTTTACATATCTATAATTGCATCCGTCGCAATCATTATTGCAGGTCTGTATATGCTGATTCGCCCACATATTCGCAAGATAACATTACCTGTTCGTGACACACATAAATCAACACTTGCAAAAAAAGCAACAACACCAACCGCACAAAAAAACACATCTAACACAACACCTGCAACCGTTGCACCTGCGCCACAGGCAAAGACTCCTGAAACACATCTGATTCGTCCTGCACGCCTGAACCTAGGCGCTCCATTACTTAATCAAACCGAATCGTTTACCGCCCCTGCGGCCACGGCACCGGTATCTCAGACTGCGACACACGCACCTCAGACAAACAATTGGCCTGAAATCAACGAAATATATGAACAGGCTGGCTATACACTGAAAAAAACGCCAAGAATTGCTGGTCTGCAAACATCATTGTTTGCAATTGGCACAGATGAAACATTGTGGATTGGCGCTGTTGGTGTTGAAATCTCAGCAATGCAAAACGCAATTGATACACTGCAACAAATATTTTCCGACACACTGGAAGATATCATAATTAACGTAAAAGGATTCATAATATCACCACGTAACGCACATGAACAATCTGCCCCTGAAATATTAACATTTGACAGCATCGATTCATTGCGCAACTATATGAATCAGCATCAAAACACACCTCCATCAGATGACGAGTTGGAAAATTTTGAAGCGTTTTCATCCTATATCTCGACCGTGATTGAATACCTAGGAAAGATGTAATGCAATTAAATAAATCAAACGCAGAAAGACTTATCGCAGACCTGGGCATGAAAGACGTGCCAATTATTGAGCATACACCAACATCATGTGTAATTACACCAGATTGGTTTAAAAAATACAAAGAACTGTGTCATGAATTTATGCTATCCTTGACCGATAGCGTTGAAACACTTGCATTCATGAATCTGCCTCAAGAAGAATTTATGAACTTAATTACAGGACACAGCATACCTAAAAATATATCTTTCAGACTACGCATACCATTAATATTTGGGGGAAAGTTGGAAATAGATAATATGTTTATGTGTCGCACTTTTCCACATTCATACAATATGGACAGATTTCTAATGGCGCAATCTGACGCCACAACAATATGGTTACCCAATCCAACACACAAGGTATATCACCCTGCCCAAACATTGGGTGGTGGTGACGGCGGAAATGGAACCGAAGACAGGTTAACAGAAACAATCGCATCACAAATTGCCAGTGACCGTGATTTTTAATAAACAGGGATAAAAGAAAATGACATATGATGAATTTTTATCCACAATGAAATCCCGTGGTGCAGAATTTACACCACCTGCAACAACAAATCAAATTACATTTGCAAATACATCTTTACAACAACGCCGGCACGCAATGATTCCACAAACATTGATTGAATTGTACACACACACAGGCGGGATAAACCTGAACGGCGCATATATATTTGGACCAAACGAAATTGCTCGCAACGAATTATACCCTATCCCCAGCATACTGCAAATAAACGCAGATATTGCACCATTGGGTAAAACGATTGGCAAAACAATATTTGGTCGCAATGATTTATTTTATTTTGCTTTTGATGCATTTGGTGTGTTTTATTTATTGGATAACATTACATTAAACCCACTGCGCAAATACGACGACATCTATCGCGCAATCTCAGACTGTTTAATCGCAGGAAAATTATAAAACTATGAAAAAAATATCTATATCTTTATCAGGCCATCAAACCAGCATTACCCTGGAACCCGAATTTATAGATGCATTGCATGCATTGGTTGCACGTGATGGGCGTCCACTGGCACAAATAATCAGTGAAATTGACAACAACCGCCCAGCAAATACAAATTTATCTTCGGCTGTACGTGTCTGGATTTTAAACCAGATGATTTTACGCATCGCCCAAAATTAATCACGTCGCGCAAATATAACTGCACAAGCAGTGGCAAACAATAAAATTATTATCATCCAACCATCACGTCCAATCATTCTGTACGGCGTTTCATGTACCCCCCATACAACACCATCCAGCGTCCCCGATACACCAATTGGTAATTGAGATACAACTTCACCATCAGACGCAACAAAAGCACTAATTCCCGAATAATTTGCACGTACAATCGGCAACCCAGATTCAATCGCATACCGACGCACCATATCCAAATGCTGATATGTTCCTGGCGTGTTTCCAAACCAATTATCATTTGTTATATTAATAATTGCATCTATATTTTCTGTACTGTTTGGAATCAAAGAATCAGAAAAAATTATTTCATAACAAATTGCCGGCACAAACGAAAAACCATTAACATTTATAACTTTTGCCCCACCGCCACGCGCCAAATTAACAGGTGCAGGCATAAATCCCAATGGTCTATATTCTCCAAATGGCACCAAGTGGGTTTTACTATAAAAATTTGTAATATCGCCTAACTTATTAGCAATAATCATCGAATTATACACCTGCCCCACATTATCAATTACATTTGCTCCGATTACGACATCACGCCCAATTACACGCGAAAAATCAAAATTATCACCATCAACAATTGCGAATGGGTACGTTGTTTCTGGAAAAACCACAATATCAACTTCTGAAACATCACCAGATAAATCAATTAATTTTTTAAAATTATTTTGCGCATTCTGCAAAGCTTGCTCCCTACTGTGCGTAGCTTTTTTTACCTGCGATTGCGCCGGTTGCACCACTCTAATTACAACACTTGCAGAATCTGCCCCAACATCTGCACGCGATATATTTTTATTCCCGTACCATATTCCCACACCAACCAACGAGATAAAAATCCCCAACACCAGCCAACATGACCACAATTTACGATGACGCAACCCCTCAACAAATGACGCTATTCCCCCCGCAAGAACAAATGTTAAACCCAACGCCCCCCACAGTGACATAGAGTTTGCCAACATAGGCCAAGGCATAGCAATATTCGCCAAAGGGTTCCATGGGAATCCCGTGAACAACCATTCACGCGCCCACAAAACAAAGGTCCATACACCGGCAAACAAAAAAACACGTGCAGCTGCACTGGTACGCACACGCGCAACTGCAACAAAAGGCCACGAAAATATTAATACACCTGCAATCCCCAATCCAATCAATGCTGGCACCGTCCATATTGCAAATTGTTGTATTAATTCTGGAACGACATAAATAGAATGCAACATCCACCAAAACATTCCGATTGCATACACTGCACCAAACGAAGACACCCGCAACAACGTACGCCAAAAACCACCAATGTTTTTATTTCTAACTGTTAACCAATATGCACCTGCGACACCAATCAAGGTTGCCCACCAACAATAAAAAGGCGCAAACCCAAACACCGCAACCCCAGCAAACAGTGCGTACAGCGCATATTGTCCCCATCCATTTTCACGCATTCTAATACGTTTAAAAAAAGAAAGGAATCGTCCACCTGGACAACATAACGCATCACTGCAAACAAAATCTTCATTATCTGCATACGGATTCTTTATTCCCAATTTCTTCAAGGCTTTTATTTCTTTCATTTCCATAACTGCGGCTTCATCATCTGTGATATGATCATATCCCATTAAATGATAACAACCATGTACAACCATATGCGCAACATGATTTTCAAACGGTATTTTTAATTCTTCCGCTTCCCGCATTACGGTATCATATGATATATAAATATCACCCAACAAAACCTCATCCCCCAATTCAAAAGATAACACATTTGTCGGTTTGTCTACATTTCTATACGTTTTATTTATTTCATGAATTTCTGCATCATCTGTTAAAATAATTGACACCTCAGAATTCTTGTATACGCCGGAATCTGTCGCACATACGATTTTATTAAAATCAATATTATATTTACCCCAGCGTTCATCATGTACGTCAATAAAAACTTTCATATCATCACCTATGCCATATTTCCATTAAATTCTTTACCATACAAAAATATGTCGCTTTTTGCATTTTTCTGATATATTTCCCTTACGCCTTTATTCAAAGCCTGTCGTTTATCATTTTTTTTATTTAAGATTTCTAACTGTTGCATCACACGATTAACCGCATCCTGATACGATTTACGACGCGCACTGGACAAATCTGCCATTTCTGCATTTTCCTGTGCAGTTTGGTAATTTTTAATCGCCATATTATAATTCATAATCGCCTGGGCTTTATCACCTTTATCACGATAAATTTTTGCAATTTCTTCACGGGCCTGCCCAGCATTATAGTATGAAGATGCCTTAACCCCCCTGTCCAACAACAAAGACTTATTAGCATTCATTCGTGCATTACCTTTCTTAACGACCGCGATACATTTCTCATAGTAATTAATTGAATTCTTTTTATCACCCAGCCTCTTATATGCTAACGCCAGGCTGCTATACGCTTCCATATTATCCAAATCTTTTTCAATCGCCTGTTCATATATCTGGACTGCTTTTTCTAATTCTCCTGCGCGATACTTTTCATCAGCCTGCAACAACAATGACATTGATTCAGAAATCTGTTTATCCGTTTCTGACTCGACCGTAGCAACAGTCTTTTGCATTGTAAATCCATCCATCTGTTGCAATGCCAAACGTCCATCTGCTGTTTGACGAACAACAGAACTGGTTTTCTTTTCTCCTGGTCCCGCCAATCCCAACACATAATCAATTGTTTGCTGATTTGTTACAAAATGCCCATTTCTGACCACAGTATTCAAATCCGCCCTATAAAAATTATCTACATCTGCATTCAATATATCCTGCATTGTAACATATCCCGCTGCCAACAATCCACATACCCAACGGCGCTTTGGTGTTCCGCCATATTTTGCATAATTTGGTGTAATAAATGCATCTGCAATTTCCTGTGGTTTTTTTGCATTATTTAAATTTTTGCAAATATCATCTATATGCCCTTCCAATTGATAGCCTGCAACACAAATTGCATAAAATTCGCTTTCTGTTATTGGTCGTTTCATATATTTCTGTATTTTTGGATAAACATGACCACGCAGAAAACTTTGTGTTTGTTCGATATCAACATCCATATTGGCTGATTTTTTCGGTTTATGTGGTGTCAGTCCATTACGCCTATTCGCATTTGTATCCGCATAATCGCGAATTGTCATATTTCCTTTTTTATCTGGCGACCACGTCATACCAAAACCATGCGTCCAAACATTTTCAGACTGTTGCACCACAGGTTCTGCACGATATGTTTCTGTATATATAATTGGGATACAAGTTATATTTTCCAGCGCAATACACTGATTAATAAAATTAGATGCCTGCGGATTTAATTCAATTGACTTGCTGGCATCAATCTCCGCACCATCTGCATCCTCAATCACCAATCCTGATCTTTTTTCTTTAACAATCTCTTTCTTTGGCGCTTCATTATCATCAGATAACACAGCATCACCAATTGCAACCGCGCCACCAAAACTGGCAACCAACATTGTCCAATATGTCAAATACCCCACAACCCATGGATGCTTTTTTACAAAGCGTGACATCTTGGTTTCGCCAATTTTTTTTCCTGTTTTTTTATCGACATTATTCTCTGCACTCTTTGCGCTATCTTCTGCGATCACTTCTAATTCGCGCACCAAAGAATTGTCTATAAAAATTTTATTTGTTGCGCGCGTCAGATATTCTGACATCCACAACAATGCCACCCCAGACAATTTTAATACCTGCCCCGAAGATTCTGCTGTCCATTGTAAATAATCAGAAAAATTCCAATTTTTTATATTTTTTAAATGAACATTGTCTGGGACTTTTACATTTTTTAAATTATTACGCACATTCTCTATTACATCTGCCATCGCCTGTGGCACACGCCCTACTTTTTCCGCAGTTGTAACCTTTCTATACACCATTTCTTATCTCCTTCCCAAACCTGTTTTCTTGGCTATTTTTGAGCGTTTACGTGCATATGCCGGCGCCACAAAAGGATAATCGTCTGGCAATCCCCATTTTTCACGATATTGTTGTGGAGTCAGATTAAACCTGCGCTTAATATATCGACGCAACATTACATGCCACGTTCCATCTTCCAGACATTGAATCTTATCAGGCATAACAGAATCTTCTATCTGCTGCTGGGTCACAGACGTTCCACGCAGAATTTCACGTGCATTTTTAACTGCCGCCTCCATCGTCAACGAAGGATTTGCCGCAATTGCTGCTGCAGCCAAATTAGCCACAGCCAACGTAAATTCAGAATTTTTATTTACCAACTTGCCAATTCCTTTATAATTTAATAGAATAATTATATCACAAATAAACCCTAAATAAAAGCCAAGTAAAATGACACGACCACTTGCCGATTTAATGCGTCCCAATACGATTGATGATGTAATTGGGCAAACAAACCTGTTGGGCGAAAACGGCTTGGTCCGTCGTATGGTTGACAACAAAAAATTATCAAATTTAATTCTGTGGGGTCCGCCCGGTTGCGGGAAAACGACAATTGCCCGCGCATTAGCAAATTCTGTTGACATGGACTTTGTTCCAATGTCTGCGGTATTTTCCGGCACATCAGACATAAAAAAGGCAATGGATGCCGCGCGCATGAATCGCGACATTGGTCGAAACACATTACTGTTTATTGATGAAATACACCGCTTTAACAAAACGCAACAAGACACCCTGCTACCATATTTAGAAGATGGCACTGTTGTATTTATTGGTGCAACAACAGAAAACCCCAGTTTTAATTTAAACAACGCGTTATTATCACGTTGCCACATTGGCGTACTGCAACCATTATCAACCGAAGATTTATTAACACTAATGGCACGGGCCGAAGATTTCACAGAAAAAAACTTGCCATTGGAAAAAGAAGCCCGCACACATCTGGCACAGATGGCAGATGGTGATGCACGCTTTTTATTAAACACAATTGAATATTTACTGAATGCGAATTTCAAGACACCACTAACACCAGACGCATTGGACAACGCGGTTCAAAAACGCGCCCCCATGTCTGACAAACATGGCGACGAACATTATAATTTAATATCCGCGGTACATAAATCCCTGCGTGCCAGTGATACAGATGCGGCGCTATATTGGACGGCCCGCATGATGACATCGGGACAAGACCCAATGTACATATTCCGTCGTCTAACACTCTTTGCGGTTGAAGATATTGGTCTGGCAGACCCAAACGCCCTGCAAATTGCAATTGCCGCCTGGCAGGCTTATGAACGATTGGGCAGTCCCGAAGGCGACCTGGCACTGACCCAACTGGTAATATACCTGGGCACTGCGCCTAAAAGTGTTGGTAATTATCGCGCACAAAAGGCGGCATATGCCGCCGCCCGTGCAACTGGCAGTTTAATGCCCCCAAAAAACATTCTGAACGCACCAACAAAAATGATGAAAGATTTAGGCTATAACGCAGGATATATATACGACCCCGACACTGCATCCGGTTTTTCGGGTCAAAATTGTTTTCCAGAATCCATGCCCCGCCAAAAATTTTACGAACCTGTTGAACGTGGTTTTGAACGCGAAATAAAAAAGCGCCTCGAATACTGGGACACACTACGAAAAAAAATTAACAGTGATTCCTGAAATAAAAAAATACCCGCAGCGCGGGTATTTTTTTGTCTTTCCATCATCTGTTTATTGGATACCGACGCGGAACTCGTCACCCCAATCAGCAACCGTCTGGCCACCAATTGTACATTTAATATCTTCAAATCCATTTTCAACCTGATTTTTCTTTACAACATGACTGGTCACCAATGCACCCGTAGTACCCAATACAACCGCTGCAACTGAATCCGAAGCCAGACGTGCCTTATTAAAATTACCTTCTTTATCTTTCCAAACACTTACATCAAACCCGGATTGCATTCCCTGTAATACAGAATACGCATCACTAATCTTGCGACGTGAACGCAACAACAATTCTGATGTATTGTCCACCACAACCGTTACTGAAGCATCTGATTTTTCCACGCAATCGCCCGGATTTAATGCTAATAACGTTGCATATAACAAATTAAATTGTTCAACAGTTCTTGTTTCTGATGCACACAATTCTTTAATTTTATTGATAAATTCAATAATATTAAATTTAGTTGCACATTCAACCGCCCATATATCTAATTGCGCCAATATAGTGGCATCACATTCAAATTTTTCACCTGCGGCAACTTCTTTTACAAAACATTGCCCACGTCCATTTTCCAGAACCTTAAATTCCATATTTTTGCCAACGCAATTACAATTTTTTCCATCCCATGTTGCCACTGAATTCGGCAGATAACAACACGCTTTGCCTTCTGTGGTGTTGCGTGAATTCAAACATTTTTCCAATGGGTCAACCTGCGCATTATCAGGCAAACATTTTCCACAAACACACTTGCCATCTTTTGACCTATCTGTACATTCAAAACGTTCTGTACTCTTGCAATTATTTTTTGATGTTATGTTCTTTTTACCACCATTTGTGCAATTTTGCACCACAGGTTTTTCCCCACCCGTTATCCTACATAGCCAGTAATCTATATAAAAAGTCCCCGTAGCCATGCTGTTGTGATAACATGTCTTGCTTTTGCAAACAAAAACATCATTTTCTGACACATAACTTGTTCCCATCAACAAATCACCACTGCGTTTCATTTTACCATTCTGGAACGCCTGCATATCTGCATCTGTACATGCCCGGATTGAATCTTCAAAAGAATACCATGTATCGGTGTATCCTGATTGGTCTTTACAATACACAGCCTGCCCATTTTTTATAATAACAGACAAATATGGACATTCATCTTTTCTCATATCTTTATCACACACATATCCACCACCCGCAGTATAAAAAACTTCTTCTTGCGAGCGAATATCCGTCAATTTATTACCTGTCACCAGATTACAATTTTCGGCCCCCATCACGGCACTAACCATACAACACAAAACAAAAGCCATTAAAAACTTTTTCATAATCATCACCTTAAACCTGTTAATTATTTCTTTTGCATTTTTTGCGAATTGTTATACGCACGATACTGATTTTGTAAACATGTACGCGCGTCATTCAAACACTCATTAAAAACAGCCTTTGACATCATTTTTTGTTTGTTTATATTGTCGCTATCTTTATTTAAACATACATTTTTCGGCGTATCACAATTTCCAGTTCCACCAAATTTTTGTTTTGCCAACTGTTCATAATCATGTGCCAACTGTTTTTTCATTTCGCTTGTTGGTTCACTGCCATGCTGTGACATATTAACCAACACCGTCAAATTATCTTCATAACACTTCAATATTTCTGAATCCTGATAGAAATTCAGGCAATTTTTTATTCCTGCCATATAAATATTTTTATCTGGTGATTTAAAACCGTCC
This sequence comes from uncultured Alphaproteobacteria bacterium, assembly GCA_904502245.1. Taxonomy (GTDB): domain Bacteria; phylum Pseudomonadota; class Alphaproteobacteria; order Rs-D84; family Rs-D84; genus Enterousia. Next base: position 16,657 of record CAJGDN010000017.1, read on the forward strand.
CCCCCAGACGACGAAGAACCACTGGATGCACCTTTGGCCTCTAAACTGCTGGTCAAGACCGCCTTTTCCAACTGTGTTTTCAGCCGACGCAACATTGATTCCATTTGTTCGTACTGTTTATACATCTGTTGCGTAATAACGGTCGTTTTCATTGCGATAACATCACGCATCAATCCTTTGTTTGCGCCAGTGGGATTTTTATCTTCACCGATATTATACACATGCGTTGAACACAGCGCCAATTCCGCCGCAATCATATCATTATCTGGATTATCACATCCATTATCCGCCGCAAAAACCGGCACAGTCAGCAATGCCAGAACCGAAAAACCAACCAAGATATTTTTTATTTTTTTCATCCTATTTCTTACATACTTCCTAATAAGTTAATTTTTTTGGGCACCAAAGGGATTACTAAATAATCGCTCACCAAAATTTGAACGATAATTAAGCTCAGGTAAATCACCCACAGTCGCGACATCCTTACACACCCCTCCTGAAACAACATAACGCCCTGTTCCACATTGGCAATACTCAGTAAAACGATTCTTTACCCAATGTCCACCACTAACCACACAGTTATTCTGTTGTTTTTCCCGTTCCTGGGCATTCAGCGCATCTGCCGCAACCACCGCCACATCATTTGCCTTCTTTTTAACCTTTCCATCTATCACATCAAACCCACAGCGGTCACCATAAACACGACAACGTTTTTCAGTCTCGGCCCAGTCAACACTGCACCCCGTTTCAATATCTGTCACATATGTCTTACAATGCTCTTTGGTATTAATCCCTGGCACATATTCCGACAGACCAACTTCGGCCCAACCCACAGAATAACTAATCGAACCATTAGTTGCATATTCGCGTTCCAATGCCTTGTCCGTTGTACAAATCTTCTGGGGCAGTTTTTTTGTCTTGACCGCCGTCAACAATCGCTGATAACTTTTTTCATTAATTGCGCAATACTTTAACCGTTCACTGATATCTGTTCCCTGCCGCATATATCGATTATTAATCGAAAATTCTGGCGCGTCCTGGGCAATAATACGTTCCAGGGTATCCAAATCCAATGTTGCACCATTGCGACTGTTGCGACGACCAAATATCGCAATAGATTCCAACGCCGATGTCGCGCATCCAACACGCACAAACTGGTCCCCATTTTCACCTTCTTCAATCCATGCACGCAAAACAGTATCGTTATCGCCCGAACCACCAATCAATTCCGTCACGGTACAGCGCGAATCATCCTGGGGTGGCACAACCATACCCGGCGAACATTCCATTCCACCTTTGGTTGAACCAACGGCCCTTTTTTCATTGTTAACATAACGGTATATCGGTTGCCCCTTAACCGATCGCCGATTTTCACAGTTTTTTTCATCATAAAAGCCTTCTTTATGTGCGCCGGTACTGTCACTGGTACAAACAAATTTTCCCCATTGATTACACGCGCCACTTAACATCATAATGACATCTGACACATCAACACCAACCGCCAACGCCATTTCCAGTGCTTCATACGCTTCGTCCACAATGGCATCATACGGCTCAAAGAACCCCATCGCCTTTTGCTTGAACATTTTTACGCGTTTTGGCCCCGAACAGTTATTTCCGCGCGTATCACAGCCTGCGTATGTAAAAACACTCTGCATTGTGGCATTCAGTGTTTTAAGTGCAACCTCGGCATTTTCAATTTTGGATAAAATCTGCCCTGAAATCTTTTGACGCGCCAAAACATCGGCCGACACACCATTATCAATCGCCCGGGTCTGATCATCGGCGACGGTCGACACACTTTGTGTCGCCGCATTTGCCTGGGCCTGTGCCTGCGCCGCCAGAGCTTTTTGCTCATCCAGTGCCGCCTGCATTTGTTGCATCTGTTGCGCATTTTGCTGTTGCATTTCATATTGCATTTGCTGCATTTGTTGCTGCATCTGCTGCAACTGCGCACTGTTTTGTGCCGCTGCCGCCTGGGCTGCTGCATTTTGCGCCGCCAACTGCTGTTGCTGTGCCTTGGCATTTGCATCGGCCACAATCTGCGCGGATATAAAGTCCACTAAATCATTGCCATGCTTTTTACATGTGTCATTGCTGTTAACGCACCCCGCAACAATTGTTCGCGCGATATCCATCGTTGTACACCCCGCACACTTTGGCTGTGCACAACGCAAAATCAGTGAATTACAATTACCAAAATCCGCCTTTGGCTTTTGCCCAACCGCACCCGTTGCCTGGGTACGACTGTTCATTATTTGATTCCAATTATTATTATTTGTTACCCCCGCATCCCCATTCCATGCGGTCAAATTACTGCCCGCGGTTGTTGCAACATTCGCCCCCGCGACACCCGGCATCGCGCATAAAACCAACAATAAAAAAGACGTCAGCAATTTCATACTCTCTCTATTACACTAACTCTAACACAAAAAGGAAATATATAAAAGTTATTTTTTAACACCCCTGCAACAAAAAAAAAAAAATAAAAGACAATGA
>CAJGDN010000018.1 GCA_904502245.1 uncultured Alphaproteobacteria bacterium
ATAACGTTTATTTCAGATAAATTATATGTATATCGACGCCGTGCGGGGTCAATAATGAACGTTGCGTATAAAAAATCTGTCTTAAATGTGGATCCGATAAAAATTGCGGTTGAATATTATAGATATTGTAATAAGTGTGGCGTATTCTGTGATGTGCGTAATTGGTTTTGGGGGAGTTTTTTCCCGTCTATGTTTTTTGCAGCATTGAAGTATTCTGGTGACGATAAATCGCAACCATGTCTGAAATGTGCAAATAAATTTATTCAAAAAAATTATTGTGTGTATGGGGTTGGGTTAGAGGCGCAGAATATAATGGAGCATATAAAATCGCATATTGAAAAAAATTTATAAGTTTGTATTTTTTTGTTTCTTTGTGAAAGGTTTCCTGGGGTTTTAATCCGATTGTTGTTGGTGGTGAAAGGGGATATAATAACAGGGTCTTGTACTAAGACAAATGTAAACCTTGAAAAGGAGAAAAAAGAGATGAGAGGACTTACAAACTATGTTCTTATTCCGTTAACCTTTATTGGTGCGTTGAACTGGGGATTGGTTGGTATCTTTGGTTTTGACTTGGTTGCTTTTTTATTTGGTCCTGCAACCTTGGCCAGCAACATTGTATACGCAATCATTGGTATCGCTGCATTAATTTGGTTGATTTGGATGTTCATAGATAGGCCGGTATCACGCGACCGCTAATGAAAATAAAACGCGTAATTAGTTTCATGTCTACGCCCCCAAAAAGGGGGCGTTTGTATTAATCTAGATTTTTCAGCAAAATATATTTTAATTCGTTTGGTATCATCCCGGTTGTTGAATATCCACAATCTACGTGATGAATTTCGCCGGTGACACCGCTGGACAGGTCGCTGAACAGATAAACTGCGGCACCTGATACGTCGTCCAGGGTCATGTTACGGCGCAATGGTGTGGTTTCTGCGTTCAGGCGTAACATTGCCTTGAAACCGCCGACACCACTGGATGCCAGTGTCATGATTGGACCCGCGCTGATTGCGTTGATGCGAATGTTGTCGCGTCCCAGGTCGGATGCTAGATAGCGAACGCTGCTGTCCAGGGCGGATTTTGCAACACCCATTACGTTATAATTTGGTACAGATTTTTCGCCGCCATAGTATGTCAGGGTGACGATGCTGCCGCCGTCTTTCATCAGGCGGGATGCGCGACGTGTCAGGTCGACTAATGAATATACGGAAATGTCCATTGTGTTTTTAAAGTTTTCGCGCGTTGTGTCTGCATAACGGCCTGTTAATTCGTTTTTGTCGGAAAATGCAATTGCGTGTAACATACAGTCGATGTGTCCCCATTCGGCCTCTATTTTATTAAATAAATCGTCCATTTGTTCGTCGTTTTGAACATTGCATTCCTGGACAAATTTGGCGTCAATTGATTCTGCCAGTGGGCGTACCCGCTTTTCCAGTGCAGGCATTGCGTATGGCATTGCAATTTCAGCGCCCATTTCGTGTGCGCGTTTGGCAATTGCCCATGCCATAGACCAATCGTTGGCGACGCCGGTGATTAAAATCTTTTTTCCTTGTAATAACATGTAAAAATCCCTTTTTGGTTATTATTCGACCTGTTAAATGGTATCATTGATGTTTTTTATGTGCAACAGATAAAAAATCACTTGATTTAGTTAATGCAAATTAATTATTATGGTTAATGTAGGTTAATTAGTTTGGTGGTTCTTATGAATGGAAATGTAGAGTTAATAAAATTTTGTCGTATTTTTATGCGTGGTATGGCTGAATTGCCAATCCGGCCCAGTGAATTTACCGTGTTGGGGATTATGTGTTCGTCACCAGGCCCCCATACACCGGCAGTTTTGGCAGAAATGCTGGGGGTTTCAAAGCCTATGCTTAGTGCGCATTTGTCGTCTTTGATGGCGGCTGGTTTTGTGTTGCGTGTACCGTCGCCCGAAGATGGACGCAGCGTATATGTTATGCCCAGCAAAAGCGGTGCAGAATTATTCAAAAGGTTTAATGAAAATAAGTCAGAAAAAATAAATGCGTTGATAGCTGGGTTGGGACAGAAAAATTTTGATAAATTAATTCAATTAGTAATGCGCGCGAATCGGATTTTGGATAATTGATATTTGTGTTAATTTTGTGTAAAGAAAATCTGAGGCTTGAATTTTTTAAAAATTAGTATAGAATATGTGGCGTTGCGCCCTTAGCTCAGCTGGATAGAGCATCAGATTTCTAATCTGCAGGTCACAGGTTCGAATCCTGTAGGGCGTGCCAGAAATTCAACCGTCCGAATGGGCGGTTTAATTTATTTGCAGCCCTGGGATGAGAACCTGGTGGTTCGAGCCGCAGGCGAAAGGGGCCCATAGAGCGAAAGCGAATATGGGAATTACAATCCTGTAGGGCGTGCCAGAAATTCAACCGTCCGAATGGGCGGTTTTTTATTGGGGAATCGTTCCTGGGGAATCAATAAAGTGCATGTGATAGAATAGGGGTAAAAGGAGAGAAAAAATGAAAAAATTTTGGATGTTTATTTTAGCGATTGTTATTTCTTTTATCCCAGGTGTTATTGGGGGATTCTTTTCACCGATGTCGCCAGGGGCAGACGTGTGGTATAACAGTTTGAATCAGTCGCTATTAACACCAAACGGTTGGGTGTTTATGATTGCGTGGCTGATTTTATATACGCTGTTGGGGATTTCTTTGTTCTTGATTATGAATAACGATAAAACTCGTCAGAATAAATCTGGTGCATACGCATTGTTTGTGATTCAGATGGGATTGAATATGCTGTGGACATATTTATTCTTTGGTTTGCAGATGGTTGGTGGTGCATTGTTAACTCTGGTTGCATTGATTGCAATTACTATATGGATGATGGTTGTTTTCAAACCAATCAGTCGGGCGGCGTCTTATCTGGTGTGGCCATATTTGTTGTGGTTGTGTTTTGCACTGTATTTGAATGGTGTTATATTAATGTTAAATTAAAAAAATCCCCCATTTCGGGGGATTTTTATATCTTTAAAATTTTTGTCTTTGGGTCGCCAATATTAAGGTATTTTAGCCCCAGTTCTTCAATATAATCGGCGCTGTATCCTTGAAGTAATTCAATATGCTTATTTAGGTCGTTTAATTTTGCCTGTTCAGATGTTAGTTGTTCGCGTTCGCGATTTAGTTGGAATGTGTTTATTGTAAAACGTTGGATGTTAACGTCGCCCCAGAACAGCCCGATGAACATAAATGTTGCAAATCCGGCCAACCCCAGCCCCAGTTTGCCATGGATGCCACCCGACCAGGCGCGTCCGATAAATTTAAATAAATTTTTGATTTTTCCTTTCATAGATGGCATTATATCACAAATGTTTAGTAATAATCAAATTTTTGCTGCACCATTGGCCGGGGTTACGGATCGTCCGTTTCGTCGTATGGTGCGATTGTTTTCACCAGATGCGCCATTGGTTACGGAAATGATTTCATGTCATTCATTGGTGGGGGCGCATAAAAACTGTTTGCGTAACTTTGATAATTATGCGATTGAGGGTAATGTTGGTGCCCAGATTTTTGGCGCAGACGTTAATCTGATGGCCGATGCGGCGCGCATTTTACAGGATGCGGGTGCAAAATGGATTGATATTAATATGGGGTGTCCTGTGCCCAAGGTTGCAACGCGTGCCGGTGCGGGTGCGCATTTAATGCGTGATCACCGGTTGGCAGGACAGATTATGAATGCAGTCGTTCATGCAGTGCAAATTCCTGTTTCGATCAAAACACGTCTGGGGTGGGATGATGAACATCGCGATTGGCGCGATTTAATTAATGTGGCGGCGGATTGTGGTGTTAAATTTGCAGCATTGCATGGGCGTACGCGGGCGCAACTGTATTTAGGACATGCGGAATTGCCAGATGTATCGGATTGTCCGATACCGATTATCGCAAATGGAGATATTAAAACAGCAGGTGATTTAGTGTTGCCTGAAAAGTTGGGGTTCAGTGGTGCGATGATTGGGCGTGCGCTGATGGGACGACCGTGGTTAATATCCCAGATGCATGGCGGAAATGCGCCAGATAATATTGGTGAAATCGTGTTGCAACATTTGGAATATGCGCTGGAATACTATGGTGAAAAGACAGCTGTTCCAATGTTTAGAAAGCATGCAGCGTGGTACAGTGCGGGAATGAAAAATTCGTCAGATTTTAGAATAAAAGTAAATCAAATAGAAAGCGCAGATGCGTTAAAGGTTGCAATTCGCGATTTTTGGTCTATTATTTAACGGAAAATTAACAATTATGGGGTTTTATGATATGACAGAAAATATTGAAAATGTTGATGTTGTAGCAGAGGTTGAACAGGTGCCGGTTGAATTGACCGCAGGGCAGATGCTGCATAATGCGCGTACAACAGGACGTCGTAAACGCGAAATTTCAACGATTGCAAAGCAGTTATGTATTCGAGAAGAGTTTTTAGAAGCACTGGAAAAAGGTGACTATGCTGCGATTCCAGAACCTGTTTATATTTTGGGATTTGCGCGGAACTATGCAATGGAATTGGGGTTAAATCCAGACGATGTTATTGCAAAAATAAAAAAAGAAATGGGACTGACGTTTGATTGTGTGGATTCTGACGAAGATGTTAGCGCATGTGCAATGCCAAGTATCAAGGAAGAAAATTGGACCAAGGTTTATTTTGTTAAGGCATATCAATTTGTGTATCAACATTGGATTTGGTTCGCGGGTGCATTGGTGGGTATTTTATTGATTGTTTTGGGTGTTGTTTTGTTGTCGTCATCAAAAGCGACTGATGAAGTTGTCGCGACAACACCAGTTGTAGAACGAGTCGTTAGTTCAGAACCAGACTATAAATTAACAGTTCGTGAACGTTTCGGTACGGATAACCGTGAAAAAGCAAATGTTATTTTGCAGGCGTCCCAGGAATCGTGGGTTAAGGTGGAAGATGGACGTGGTAATACAGTGTTCAGCCGTGTTTTGGTGCCGGGTGATGTTTATTATGTGCCAGTTGGTAATAAGTATAAGGCAACATTCGGTAATGCAGGTGGAATTGATATTTGGGTCAATGGAAAGTTGGTTGCAGATGCTGGCGCGGACCATACCAGAAAAAGTGGAATTATGTTAAATCCAGAAAGTTTACTGGGGAATAAGAAAAAATAATCAGACAGTACAAAGGGCGAAAGGAATATTCGCCCTTTGTATTGAAAAAATAATCATGTATCCTATATATCTGTTATGGCAAATTTGATAAAAATTCGTGGCGCGCGCGAAAATAATCTTAAAAATATTGATTTAGACATACCAAAAAATAAATTGGTGGTCTTTACAGGAGTATCAGGTTCTGGTAAGTCTTCGTTGGCATTTAATACTATTTATGCCGAAGGCCAGCGCAGATATGTGGAATCGTTATCTAGTTATGCACGGCAATTCTTGGATATGCAGAAAAAGCCAGATGTTGATTTAATAGAAGGTTTGGCACCTGCAATTTCAATTGAACAAAAAACAACCTCAAAAAATCCGCGTTCAACTGTTGGAACTGTGACCGAAATTTATGATTATTTGCGATTGCTGTGGGCGCGTATTGGTGTGCCGCATTCGCCGGTTACGGGTAAGCCGATTAAGTCCCAGACGGTTGCCGAAATGGTTGATTGGACCATGAAAATACCCGCAGGGACAAAAATTCTTATATTGGCGCCGTTGGTTCGTGAACGCAAGGGAGAATATCGCAAAGAATTGGCGTTCTTGGTCAAGCAGGGGTACAGCCGTGCGATTATTGATGGGGAAATGGTGGATTTGTCAGCCGTTCAACCATTGGATAAAAATAAAAAACATACAATCTTGGTGGTGGTTGATCGTTTGCAAATGCCAGGTGAAAATGCGGATACAGAAGAATTTCGTTCGCGTATGTATTCTTCGTTCGAAGGCTCGTTGCGATTAGTTCCGGGGTCTGTATTAGTGCGCCGGTTGGATACAAATGAGGATACGCTGTATTCACAAAGTTATGCGTGCCCAGTCAGTGGATTTACAGTTCCAAAGATTGAACCGCGTTTGTTTTCATTTAATGCGCCAATGGGGGCGTGCCAGAACTGTGATGGTTTGGGCGTGCAGTTAAATATGTCGCCTGATTTGGTTGTGCCAGATCCGTCAAAATCAATTCTGGGAGGTGCAATTGCACCGTGGTCGCGTGGCGGTATGTTAAGTCAGTTTGAACATTTGTTAGATGCGTTACATAAAAAGTTTAAAATCCCATTATCAAAACCATGGCATACGTTGACCCAGGAACAGAAAGATTTAATTCTGTACGGCAGTGGGGATGAGCCAATTAAAATAAACTGGAACGGTTTTGTTTATGAAAAACCATACGAGGGCGTGATTCCAAATATTGAACGCCGTTGGCGCGAATCGGAATCAGAGGCGATGCGTAATGAATTGTCAAAGTATCAATCTGAAAAGCCGTGCCCTGTATGTCATGGCAAGCGTTTAAATATCCACGCATTATGTGTGCGCATCAATGGTGCAGATATTATGGATGTGTGTGATATGGCGGTTGACGATTCGTTAGAATGGTTTCGCGATTTGCCAAATCATTTATCCCAGAAAGATAATGATATTGCACGAATCGTGTTGCGTGAAATTACAGACAGATTGTATTTCCTGCAAAATGTTGGATTGGGGTATTTAACGCTGTCGCGTATGGCGGGGACTTTGTCCGGGGGCGAAGCGCAGCGAATACGTTTGGCGTCCCAGATTGGCAGTGGTTTGTCTGGTGTTTTATATGTCTTGGATGAACCGTCAATTGGTTTACACCAGGCGGATAATGATAAGTTGTTAGAAACACTGAAAATGTTACGCGACAAAGATAATACAGTAATCGTTGTTGAACATGACGAAGATGCGATGCGCGCAGCAGATTGGTTGGTGGATATTGGGCGTGGCGCGGGGATAAATGGCGGTAATGTTATTGCCGCAGGAATACCTGCGCAGGTCATAAAGAACAAAGATTCTATTACGGGGCAATATTTGTCAGGTGTGCGTAAAATACCGGTGCCAGCAAAGCGTCGCGCGGGAAATGGAAAAACAATAACGGTGCATGGGGCGCATGGGAATAATTTAAAGAATGTAACAGTTGATTTTCCGTTGGGTAAATTTGTTGCGTTGACGGGTGTGTCGGGATCTGGAAAATCTACGCTATTATTAAATACACTGTATCCGGCGTTGATGCGTGCGTTGTATAATTCCAAGATAGAAACCGCACCGCATGATATCATCACGGGTATGGAGAATGTGGACAAGGTGGTTGATATAGACCAATCACCAATTGGGCGCAGTCCGCGCAGTAATCCAGCAACATATACAGGTGTATTCAGTGATATTCGTGATTTCTTTGCGGCCCTGCCAGAGGCCAAGGCGCGTGGATATACGTCCGGACGTTTTTCGTTTAATGTCAAAGGTGGTCGGTGTGAAGCGTGTCAGGGTGATGGTCAGATTAAGATTGAAATGAATTTCTTGGCCGATGTGTATGTGGAATGCGATTGTTGTCATGGTACGCGTTACAACGAAGAAACGTTGGCGGTTAAGTACAAAGGTAAATCAATCGCAGATGTTCTGAACATGACGGTCGAAGAAGCGTATCGTTTCTTTATAAATGTGCCAAAAATTGCGCGCAAGTTAGAATTGTTAAAACGTGTGGGATTGGATTACATCAAATTGGGGCAAAGTTCGTTGGATTTATCTGGGGGCGAGGCACAACGTATAAAACTGTCCAAAGAATTGGCGGCACGCAGTACAGGTGAAACGATTTATATTCTGGACGAACCAACAACAGGTCTGCATTTTGAAGATATCAAGTTGTTGTTGTCTGTTCTGCATGAATTGGTAGAGCAGGGAAATACCGTTATTGTTATTGAGCATAATCTGGAAGTTATCAAGACTGCGGATTGGATTATTGACCTGGGACCAACGGGTGGTGCAGGCGGTGGGCAGATTATCGCAACTGGTACACCCGAAGATGTTGCGTCTGTGCCAGAATCAAAAACAGGAAAATATTTACAGAAGTATCTTGAAAAATCTGGAAAAGGACATAAAATAGACAGGCAGAAAAAGGAGTAACTAGTATGTTTGGATTTGGTAAAAAGAAAGATAAGAATGTTGCGCAAAGTAATTTTAGCGAAGCGGATATCAAGGCTGCGGAAAAGGATTTAGGCGCAGATAAAATGCCCGCCGGTATGAAAGAAGTGGCGGCGCGTATGATGTCGGGTCAGTTTGATATGAATGATATGTTGGTGCAGTTGAAACAGATAAAGAAAATGAGCAATTTTAGCGGTCTGTTAAAAATGGTGCCTGGTATGGGTAGCGCAGTATCTGCAATGAAAGAAAAAATTAAAGATGGTAGTGTTGATGCCCAAATTAAGATTTTAGAGGCAATGACACCAGCAGAACGAGCCGAACCAGAAAAAGTATTTGCCAATGCCAAGGCACGTATTGCAGAAACAGCCGGATGCACCGTGCGTGATGTCGAGCATATGATTAAGCAATACACAAAAATGAAACAGCAGATGGCAATGATTCAGCGTATGGGTGGAATGGAGGCCGTTATGGCACGTATGCAGGCCCAGGGTGGAATGCCAGAGGTAAAGCCACAGGGGAATTAATTATGGCATTGGTTGATACGTTGAAAAATTTAAGACATTTGTTTGATTGGACTGTCCTGGATGTGTCTGAACCGGCTGCATATCAAAAAACATACACTGATGCAGATAATTTGCTGTTGGGATATCAGGTTACAGTTACCTATAAGTACCATGGTGCTTATGAGTATATATTTCCTGTTGATAACAAGGTTGGTTTGATAACACCAGAACGTGCGTTTAAAAGGGCACAAAACTTCTGTAATCAAAAGCGGGCATCCGTAAAGCAAAGAATACGTTAATGAAAATAACAAATAAAAAGATTGCCAGCAAGAAATCGTCGGTCGCATGGCTGCAACGCCAGGCGGCGGATCCATATGTTGCGCGTGCACACAAAGATGGATATCGTGCGCGTGCGGCATATAAATTGATTGAAATGAATGAAAAGTTCAAATTCTTGCGCAATGGCCAGGTTGTTGTAGATTTGGGGGCGGCACCAGGGTCATGGTCACAATATATTGCGCGTACATATCCAAAATCAAAAATATTCGCAATGGATTTATTGGAAATATCGCCAATTGTTGGTGTGGAAACGTACCAGGGCGATTTTACATCAGATGATGCATTGCGCTGGTTGGAAGAAAAGTTGGGATTGCAACCGGATGAAGTTGGTGCGGGTACAGCAGATGTTGTTGTGTCTGATATGGCGCCAAATACGGTTGGACATAAAAAAACAGACCATATTCGTCAGATGGTGTTGCTGGAATATGCGTTTGATTTTGCGATTCGTGCGTTAAAGCCGGGTGGAACATTTGTTTGTAAATCGTTCACGGGTGGTACAACCCAAGATTTGTTAAAACAGATAAAAGAGCGATTTGATAATGTGTATCATATGAAACCGCCATCATCGCGCAAGGATAGCGTGGAAATGTTTATTGTTGCGATTGGTTTTCGTGGATAGATTATTCCGGGCACTGTGCCCGGTTTTTGTTTAGGACAAAAACTTTTTAATTTTATGTATGTATTTGTGCTTGCCATGGGTGGGGAATTTTTTATATAATATTTCCTGAATAGAGAGTGTATTAACCTGATAAAGGTGGGGTCGATTGGCATGATTAGCACGAAAAAATTTGTATTTACAGTATCTTTATGCGCGATGTTGGCGGTGAATCCGGTGTTGGCGACAGTACCAAGTGAAGACGAATCGCTTGGTGTTGCACACGAGATTTATGTCGAATCGACGAATGTTGGTTTGAAAGATGCGTTAAATGATGTTGCGTCTGGTATTGCGGGTGTGACATATGTAAATCGTATGGTAAATAGTGCGGGTAATGCCGCGATTAAGGCCGAAGGGCATGCCGCGGCGGCGGGTGCATCGGCAGTGATTGCGAACAAGGCCGCCGCAGACGCCGCCAGTGCGGCCGCAGACGCCGACAGTGCGGCCAAAAGCAAGGTCAGTATTGAACAGGGTACAGAAAACAAGAACAAGGCTTTGGTTACAAATGAAGATGGTTCTGTGTATCCAGGGTATGTGACATCAAATATGCTTGCCAATGGTGCAGTGACGACGGATAAGATTGCTGGTAAAGATGGCGCGGAGTATGGCGGGTATGTTATGCGTACTGATGCATCTGGTAGGGTGGCATGGGGGCAGGTTGGAACGAATGGTATTGCCGATGATGCGGTGACGAAGAATAAGATTGCCGATGATGCGATTGCTACTTGGCATATTAGTGGGGCTGCGGGTGTTTTGTATGGTGACGCCAGTGAAGATGTGCATTGGGGACTGATTAACTCTGATCTTATTGCCGATGATGCAGTGACGACGAATAAGATTGCCAATGATGCAGTGACGACGGATAAAATTGCTGGTAAAGATGCCGTGGAGTATGTCGGGTATGTTATGCGTAATGATGATGGTGGCAGTGTGTCATGGGGCCAGGTTGATAGTGCGGGTATTGCCGATAATGCAGTGACGACGGATAAGATTGCTGGTGTGGTTGGCGCGGAGTCTGACGGGTATGTTATGCGTAGTGCTCCAGATGGCAGTGTGTCATGGGGGCAGGTTAGAACGAATGGTATTGCCGATTATGTAGTGACGGAGGATAAGATTTCTGACTGGGCAGTGACGACGGATAAAATTTCTGGTATGGTTGGCGAGGAGTATGACGGGTATGTTATGCGTACTGATGAGGAAGGCAGTGTGTCATGGGGGCAGGTTGATAGTGCGGGCATTGCTGATGGCGCAGTGACGACGGACAAGATTAAGGTACCTGAAAATGGCACGTCAGGTGTTATGGTGACGGCTGGAGATGGTAATGCATATTGGGGCAAGGTGGGTGCTGGTATGATTGTCGATGGTGCGGTGACGAGGGATAAGATTGCCGATTTTGCAGTGACGGCGGATAAGATTGCCAGTGGTGTAGTGACGATGGGAAAGATTGCCGATTATGCAGTGGCGACGGATAAGATTTCTGGCTTGGCAGTGACGACGGATAAGATTGCCAACGGCGCAGTGTCGAGGGATAAGATTTCCGGTGATGCAGTGACGACGGATAAGATTGCCGATTATGCAGTGACGCGTGAAAAGACAGAAGGTGTTGTCGGGGTTGTGCCGATTAAGTTGGAAAATTCTACATCGTATGGTACATTTTGGATTGAATAAAGAAACGCCCCGTTTGGGGCGATTTTTTATTTGGTTATGTGGGGGGCTCTCCCCTTTTTTTTTGATGTGTTATTCCACGGTCAAGTCCCAGGATGACAAAGGGGTTATTTTAAATAAAATGTAATTGTTGCAACAACGCGGACTTTTTTGTTAATTGCCTGGCGTTCATTTGAAGACCAGGTGTCGGTCGGATCGCGTGATTCAATGCTGAATACACCTTGGTTCGCGCTTTTAATTTTCCCCAGGCGCGCGTCGGCATCTTTGGCAAATTGTTCACCGGCGGCGGTCGCGTTCTTGGTCGCTTGTTCAATCATTGAAATTTTTATGTCGTTCAGACCGTTGAATATATATATGGGGCCTGAATAATCTTCGGTGACGGTGATGCCACGGCGTACTAATTCGCCCATGCGACGTGATACACTGTCGACCAGTTGCACATCATGTGAACGTACCATTACGCCGGCATCAATTACATATCGACCGTCATTGTTTTGAGCGCGCAATTCTGTGTCAGAATAACCGGCGTATTTATCGCGTACATGAACACGCAGGTTCTGAATGTCGGATGGTGCAAATCCAGAATCAATTAAAAATGCGTGAATTTGGGCAATGTTTGTGTCCATTTCTTTTTGCAGTATGCCTAAATCTCCGCCAACGCCATTTATTTTGATGTTCCATACGGCGGTATCGGCCACAACATCACGTTCGGCCAGACCTTTGACCGTGACAGTGCGTCCAGACATGGCGCGATATATTCCATCCCCAATAAAAAATCCACCCAGCGCAATGCCAATCGCCAAGATAGAAATCCAAATGCCGGGTATTGATTTTATTTTGTTTGTAATTTTCATTTTTTCTTCCTTTTTTTGTTTCCCTTAGTTAAAAAATAACCATATTGCCAGTGGGGCAATTAATGCGGTCATCAGGCCTGATAATACGATTGCCAGACTGCTGAGTGCGCCTTCGACCGGACCCATTTGCATGGCCTTGGTTGTGCCAGCTGCGTGCGATGCATTTCCAATGGCTAATCCGCGTGCAGTGGCGCTGCGCAGGTTAAGTTTGCGGCATACAATGTCACTGACAGATGCGCCAAGAATGCCGGTTATAATTACTGATGAAACAGTCAGGGCAATTATGCCACCCAGTTTTTCTGTAATGCCAATAGCAATCGCGGTCGTAACGGATATTGATACCAATGATCGTGCAACAATGTCGCCCAATTCAAAAAATATACATATGAATATCACTGTTAATACTGAACAAATAACGCCGATTAGTATCGACAGCAATATTGGCCATATGTGTCGACGTAAAAGTGGTAGTTGTTTGTACATAGGGATCGCAAATGATACGGTTAATGGAACCAGAAAATATGTTATATATTGGGCCCCGGCGTTATAATCTGTATACGATATTCCTGTTTCTAGTAATACAAGTACAATAAATATTGTTGCCAGAAATAGTGGGGTAGTAAATGGCGATGGCCATCGACGATTGATTAAATACGCCAGTGAAAACATGGATAATGTTAATACAACACCGAAATAGGGCGAAGATGATAAAAACTTAATCATTTTTTATTCCCCTGTTTTTGTGTGTTTGGATCGTGAATTAATCTGTCGGCGGTAATCCCAGTCGTTATCATTGTTACCAGGTATGCGACAATCATTAATAAAACCAATATCCACCAAATGTCATGAATTTCTGCCCAAATATCGATTACAGCCACCGCAGGTGCAACAAAAAATAATGCCATTGTGCCATGAAACCAGTTCGCAATGTCTTCGACCCATTGCAGTTTTATAATACCAAACGACAGCGACAAAAATAACAGAATAAGGCCGTAAATGCTGCCTGCGATGGGGAATGGGATAAAATGTTCACACATTTCACCCAGAGCGACAAAAATCATAATGATGCAAAACTGAAAGATATATTTCACATGTGCCCCCATACGCGATGAACTGTACAATATTTTAATAGGGGTGTCAAAACGATTTTATTTGATTCTAATCGTACAGTATAATTTTTTGTGCGCTGCGTATTTCGGTTTGGTTGAAACCAAAATCTTCCAGGTTTATAGGGCCTGATGCGGCTAATTTACGACGTAAATTGTCGTGGATTCTTTTTGCAGTTTCTTTTTGCGATTGTTTATTGACTATGCTGATGTTTTTTCCTGTGATTCTGTACATCAGCAGTGTTTCCATAATGTTATGGATTTTTGTCAGAAATATCATGCGTGACCACAGTTCCATGTCTTCGCAATGTATGTAGTCTGGATTGTATCGCAGGTTGTATTTATCAAATAGCGATTTGCGCATCATAACAGTGGGGTGGGCAATGTAATTTTTTTCCAGTAAATCAAACACTGTCACAATTGGAATTTGTATACCAGGGGCATTTAGTTTGTCAAATCCGTGAATCAGGGTTCCTAGAACACCAACGTCGGGGTTAGAATCAAGGTATGCAACCTGTTTTGCAAAGCGTTCTGGCATACTGATGTCATCTGAATCCATGCGGGCGATATATTCGCCGCGTGCCATGTCTAAGCCTTGATTTAACACTGTAATCAGCCCGCGGTTTTCACGATTGTTTACAAATACTATTCGTTTGTCAGAATCTGCATATTTTTGAATGATTTCTGGGGTTTTATCGGTGCTGCCATCGTTAAGGATGATTAATTCAAAATCTGTATATGTTTGTTGTAATATGCTGTCAATTGCCTGGGCGATATATAATTCGGAATTATATGCGGGCATTATTACAGATATACGTGGTGTTTGCATATATTTATACCTTTTGATTTTGTTGATATTATTAGTCTTTTGGGCATGTTTGTCAAATGTTGATATTGTTCTTTATGCCTTGCGTTTATGTGGTATAATGTGTATCAATTGTTTGGTAAGTATAAGGATGAATAATATGATTTTGCGTGGATTGACACCAGAACAAGTATTGGCTAGTCGTGAAAAATATGGAAAAAATCAAATGCCTGCACCAAAGTTAAAGTCAGCATGGCAATTTTTTCTTGAAGTGTTTCAAGATAAACTGAATCTAATTTTGTTGTTTATGATGCTGATATTTATCGGTCTGGGGGCGTCTGGATATGGCAGTGTGTCTGAAGCAATTGGAATTGGTATAGTGTTGGTTGTTGTTGCAACTACGACAGTTTGGACAAAACTGAAAACCCAGCGCAGCGCGGAAGAATTGCGTCAGAAATCGTCACAACTGTATGCGAATGTTATTCGTGATGGTGTTGTTCAACGTATTGATAG
Source organism: uncultured Alphaproteobacteria bacterium (assembly GCA_904502245.1). Classification (GTDB taxonomy): domain Bacteria; phylum Pseudomonadota; class Alphaproteobacteria; order Rs-D84; family Rs-D84; genus Enterousia. The sequence continues at coordinate 14,555 of CAJGDN010000018.1, forward strand.
CGTGGATGTGGTAGTTGGTGATATTGTTGTGATTGCGGCTGGTGAAACAATCTGTGCAGACGGATATTTGGTTGATGGCGCGGTTAGTGTGAATAATGCTATTTTAAATGGTGAAAGTGCTGAGGCCGAAAAAACGCCAGTTCCGTTTAATTATGAATATAACCGTAATGCGTCAATAAATGCAGATAGTTATGTTGATGCACATTTGGTTTTTGCAGGAACGACAGTTTTGTCAGGCGAAGGAAAAATGTGTGTTGCACGTGTCGGGGCAGATACAGAAAATGCAAAAATAATGGCGTCTTTGAACTCTATTGATGAAGTAAAAACGACGTTGCAGATTCAATTGGATAATTTGGCTGCACAAATTAGTAAAATTGGTTCGATATGTGCGATTGTTATATTTGCTGTTCTGTTGCTGGTAAATCTGCGCACGAATAGTTTTTCTGGTGGGGCGGGACTGATTTATACTATCTTTTCATCATTGACTGTTGCGTTGACCATATTTGTCGCCGCAGTTCCCGAAGGTTTACCTTTTATTATTGGTATTATTACCGGACAGAATGTTAATGCAATGATAAAAAGTAATATATTGGCTAAAAATCCGAATAAAATACCCGAAGCTGGTAATATACAAATATTATGTACTGATAAGACGGGGACACTGACCCGCGGTTTTTTGCAACCGATTTATAATTTTATGGGTAATGCCGATGATATTTCATTTGATCAGGTGACAGGGGGGCGGGTCAAAGAGGTCTTTATAAAAAATATTGCTTTGGTTTCTGGGGTTTCTTATGGCGCGGATGGTGATATAATTGGCGGTAATATGACATCGCGTGCGTTGTTTGAATCGATGCGTGCGTTTTCTGCGGCGGTGTCTGATATCCAGCGTGACATAGCCATCGATGAAAAAGTTGCGTTTAACAGTGCAAATAAGTTTTCGGCGGTTCTGACTGCAGATGGTGTTTCGTATTTTATGGGTGCGCCAGAGGTTATATTGGCACATGTAAATACGTATATTGATGTAAATGGAGAAGTAAAGAAATTAAACAAAGGAAAAATTAATAATCTGATAAAGGAAAATGCATCGCGGGCAATGCGGCTGGTCGCAATGGCTTATTCGTCAGATGGTGCCTGGTGTGGTGATGAAAAAGTGCCTGATGACTTGGTTTTTGTGTCTTTGGTTGCAATGCGTGACGATGTGCGCCCGGGTGTTCCAGATGTTGTGCGGGCAATGAATAAATCAGGCGTGCAGGTTATGATGATAACGGGGGATATTTTGGACACTGCGCGCGCAATTGCGATTGATTGCGATATAATAACTTCAGCTGATGATATCGCAATAACTGCATCAGAATTGGATGCTGTTTCTGATGAAGATGCATTGGGGATGTTACCGCGTATACGTGTAATTGCGCGTGCAACACCTGCAACAAAATTGCGTATTGTAAAATTGGCACAATCTTTGGGATTATGTATCGGTATGTGTGGTGATGGAACGAATGATGCACCGGCGTTAAAACGTGCGGACGTTGGATTTGCAATGGGGGATGGTACAGATGTGTGCAAAGAATCCAGCGATATTATTATTACAGATAATAATTTCATATCTATTGCAAACAGTATATTGCTTGGACGTACGTTTGTGCATAATGTAAAGAATTTCTTAAAATTCCAATTGCCGATTAATTTTGCGTTGGTGGTGCTGAGTGTTCTGTTTCCGATATTGTTTGGATTTGATGCTTTTACAGCGGTTCAGATATTAATTATTAATATTGTAATGGACAGTTTGAATTCGTTGGCGTTCGGTGGTGAACCGTCGCGCCCGGAATATATGACTGAGCCTGCCCAGGGCAAAAATGCACCATTGATATCGCGTCTGTTATTGAATCAGGTTTTGTGGACGACTGTCGGATTTGTTGTGGTGTTTGGTATTTTGGGCTTGTCAGGTGTGTGTAAATATTTTGATGGGACTGGTGTGTATATGTCAGCGCGATTTGCGTTGCTGGTTATTATGGCAATCGTAAATGGGTTCTGTGTTCGTGTGGATGGATTTAATTTGTTTGCACGCATTCGAACAAATCCAATGTTTATAATAGTAGCGTTCGGTGTTGTGTCTGCAACGGTATTTTGTGTGACATTTGGTGGGGCTGTTTTGCAGTTGGCGCCAATGTCATTGGTTCAATGGTTGATTGTATTTGGGTTGTCGTTGTTGATAATTCCAATTAATTTTGTGCGATTGATTTTGCAACGTACGCGTGTGTTGTAAAAAGGAGGATTAAATGCCATCTGTATCTGTAATAGTTCCGATTTATAATGTTGAAAAATATGTCAAAGATTGTATGGAATCGTTGGTAAATCAGACAATGCAGGATATTGAAATTATCTGTGTTGACGATAGGGGGGCTGATAAATCGATGTCTGTTGTGCGTGAATATGCCGCCCGTGACAAGCGTATTCGAATTGTTCGTAATTGGCGTAATCGCGGTTTGTCGTACAGCCGTAATCATGGTATGAAATACGCGCGTGCGCCGTATATTATGTTCTGTGATTCCGATGATATGTTTGCACCAAATATGTGTGAAAAAATGTTTGATGCAATTGTTTCTACGGGGGGAGATGTTGTGGTTTGTGGTATAAATATAATTTATGAAGCAAACCGTGAATTAATGGATAGCGATGCTAATTTTTTTGCGATACGTAATCTGGGGACTTTTGAAATAACACGTTCAAATCGAGGGTTGTGTTATGGTGCAGCATGGGGAAAGATTTTTCGTCGTGATATAATTCGTAAGCATAATTTAAAATTCCCAGTTGGATTAAAGCATGAAGACGAGTTCTTTTGGTCAGCTTATACATTGTGGGTTAAGCGTATAACGTTTATTTCAGATAAATTATATGTATATCGACGCCGTGCGGGGTCAATAATGAATGTGGCTTATCAAAATTCTACTTTAAATGTAGATCCGATAAAAATCGCGATTGCGTATTATGAATATTGTAGTAAGTGTGGCGTATTTGGTGATGTGCGTAATTGGTTTTGGGGGTGTTTTTTTCCGTCTATGTTTTTTGCAGCATTGAAG
>CAJGDN010000019.1 GCA_904502245.1 uncultured Alphaproteobacteria bacterium
AAGAATTAAAATATTCTTTACGCAGTGTAGAAAAATTTGCCCCATGGGTTAACCATATCTATATTGTGACCGGATTTGGTCAGGTGCCAAAGTGGCTGAATACAAAACATAAAAAGATAACGGTCGTCGCACAAGAAGACATTATGCCAAAAGATAGTTTGCCAACCTTTAATTCAGTGGCGATTGAGATGTGTTTGGCAAACATTCCGAATTTAAGTGAAAAATTCCTGTTGAGTAATGATGACATGTTCTTTAACAAAACAGTTGGGCCTGATTTTTTCTTTGATTCGCGGGGACGCGCAATTGTTTGGCACACCCAAAACAAAAAAATAAAAAACATTGGGTTTGCAATGGAATTTGTTGAATCTGATTACAGAAAAACTATTTTAATGGCAGCACATAAAATATATAAAATTTTTGGAAAAAAATATTTTACGATTGCGCCCGCACATAATATTGACCCGTATTTAAAATCTTCTGTGATACAATGCAGAAATCATCCTATGCTGAAACGAGATATCGATTCGCAAATCAGAAATAAATTTAGGACCGATTGGGAACTGCAACGTTGGATTTTCAATTTGTATGATTTGGTTCATGGGCGTGCTATCTTTAAGCGTGCACGACATTTTAAACGCCGTAAACATTTTATTTATAACCTGATACACAGAAAAAAATGTTTGAATGCACCTATATATTGCGAAGATGCAAAAACTGCGTTGAAAAATATTAATCCACCATTGTTTTGTATAAACGATTCAGTTAAAACCAGTGATGAAATCCGAAAACAAAATAATGATTTTTTAAGCAAGAAATTTCCAAAAAAATCGTGCTTTGAATTATAAAAAATCCGCCATTCGGCGGATTTTGTTTTATTTTGACTGACGTTTGATTATCTGCATTTGAATAATGCCGAATATATTTGATACCGTCCAATACAGAACCAGACCCGCCGGCATCCATGCAAACATTACAGTGAACAATATTGGCATCCAACGCATCATACGCTGGGTCTGGGCAGCAACATCGTTTGCATTGTTGGTCTTGGCAGACTGTAAATACTGCTGAATCCACATTGTTGCACCCATCAATATCGGCAAAATAAAGTATGGATCCATCGCAGACAAATCAGATATCCACAAGAAATGTGCATTGCGCATCGCAACAGATACCAGTAAGGCCTTGTACAATGCAAAAAAGATCGGTATCTGAATCAACATTGGCAGACATCCCGACATTGGCGACGTCTTGTGCGTTTGATACAGTTTCATCATTTCCATCTGCAGGCGCATTTTATCATTCGCGTACAGTTTCTGGATACGTTGCATTTCGGGTTGCATTTTCTGCATCGCCGCCATGGACACATAAGATTTGCGCGTCAATGGCCACATTAACAGGCGCAACAGAATTGTCATGATAATAATCGCAACACCATAATTCATAACAACATGATGAATTGCATTCAATATCCACAACATTGGGCGAGCTAAAAACCAGAACCAGCCGTAATCAATCGTTTCTGCAATACCAGGGATTGCTGATTCAATTGCGTCTAATACAGTTTGGTCGCGTGGGCCTGCAAATACGCGTGTTGTAATTGTCGCAGTTGCACCAGACGCAACCGGTACAGCCGCCGCGGCAGCATCAGCACTGTATTTATCGCCCGCTTTCTTGACACGAATCGTCTGGTCGGGGGACGCGATGGCCACAACCGTTTCCCAATACTGATCAGCAAAACCCGCAAAGCCATTTGTTGTAGAATACGCATACGACTTTTTATCCAATTTCTGCCATGCAACAGATTCTGCATCAGAATTAACGTATGCAATCGCACCATTTGATACACCAGATGCAGACTTCATATCATTATCGCGAACAATGCGCGCGTATGGCGCAAATGCAAAATCCTGATTTGAAGTATTTTGTATCGTGTCTGTAATAGTTATAACATATCCGTCTGTTGCAATATTGCGTGTGAATTCAACACCATCTGAATTACGCCATGCGTTCGCACCATTAACATGTTTCCATGCAGTTGTTGAAACCGGTGCAGATGTCCCAGTGGCCAGTAATCCTACCTCTACAAAATTATTATCTGCGCCCAACAGCGTTACCGGTTCTGCATTATCACTGGATATGGCAAAATCTTTTAATTTTACATCTGATATACGCAACCCCTGAACAGTGGCCGTTATTTTTTCAGATGAAATTTCCGCAGTTGGTACAGATGATAAATCTTCAACAATTGTTGTGTCAATGTCTGTCTGCGGAACCTGTTTTGGCCCCATAAATACACCAATTAACCACCAGGAAGCAATAAACAGTAATGCCCAACGCAACATCCCAGACAGTGGCGATTTCTTGGCCGCAGCGGCTGCGTTCTTGTTCGCGTTCCACATATTAAAACCTGAATTTTTATTATCCATATATTGAACCATAATTATTTACCATCCTTTATTGTTTTTAAACATTTACGACGCGCCAGGTACATATTCAGCAAATATAAACCAACGCCAACAACAATGCAAATGTCTGCGATATTAAATGCCGGCCAATGCCATCCACCAATATGAAAGTCCAAGAAATCAACCACCGCACCAAAGCGAATACGGTCAATCAAATTCCCAATCGCACCACCTGCAATTAATGCCAGTGGCACGCGTTCGTATTTTTGCGCACGTACAAATAAATACCGCAAAATAAAACCAATCACAAATGATGTTGCAACAACCAGTACAATCGGTGCTGCTTCGCCCAGGGCGCGGAACAACGAAAAAGATGTCCCAGGATTCCATGTAAATACGACATTAAAGATATCACAAACATGCGCCATTAAATACGGCACAGGCACAATTTCCCATGCAGGTCCAGACAACGGAACCGTACCTGTAATTAAATATAACAACACACCCTTGGACAATTGGTCCAGAAATATTGCACCAAAGATAATTGATAAGATTAACGTGACTTTTCTCATGTTTCCCTTTCCATTTTTCAGGTTTTTAATATAGCAACATATATATGCAAAAGCAAATAAAATGTCCCCAAAATTGGGGACTAAAAACTTTAATCATTTTTATCAGAAATTACAGTCAGTGCTGCATAATTGTCATCCCGCATATCGCACAGTAATTCATCAATGCTACGGTCAGATTTTCCCATATAATGTAACACGCCCGCCCCCAATGAAAAAGATGTCTCTATCGTTTCTGGTAATGCGGACGCAACACCTTCGCGCATTAAAATCTGTGAATCAGCCAAATTTCGTGCGCGTGCAAAAATCTGAATGCGTGGCGTAATTGATTTTATGGTCAAAATCGTTTTACGAGCCGTTGTCGCATTATCCAATGCCACCACTGCTGCACGCGTTGTGCGCGTACGCACCCCCAAATCATGCAAAACATCACGTGATGTTGTGTCCCCATATACAACATTAAACCCCATCTCTCGCCCCATCATAACGGCGCTGACATCCAAGTCTATTGCAAGGTATGGTACATTCTGTGCGTCCAACATTTGGCAGACAATTTGACCAACACGACCAAAACCGCAAACTACAACTTCGGGTTTAATTTTTTCTTCTGTATCATTAATCATTTTAGAGCGACGTTGCGACAACAGCTTTCCACGACGTTGCAGATAATCGTGCAAACGTAACAATAACGGCGTCGCCATAATAGATAAAATAATTATCGCTGTCAGAATTTCTTCGTGTCCAGATGGAATGGCACGAATGTTGCTGTTCTTAATTGTTTGCAACATCAGCAATGCAAATTCACCCCCCTGGGCCAATATCAACGCAATCATTGTAGCGTCCAATGCGTTTACACCACGCACACGCGCAACCATAAATATCGCAAAGTACTTTAACGCAACCAATATAACCAATCCCGCCAACAGCATATACCAATGCCGACCCAGAAATGGCAAATTCAAACCCATTCCCAATGATATGAAGAACAAGGACAAAAACAAGATTGCATATGGTGTAATCTCAGCAGTTATCTGGTGCCGATATATCGTTTCTGACATCAACATACCCGCCATAAATGCACCCAGGCCTGCCGGCAACCCCAACCAATTCATCAGCACCGCCCAGACAACGATATTTAGCATAACCGCCAGTAAAAAAGCCTCTTTGGATTTCAATTTCCCAATCTGGCGGAATATCGGATTCATTACAAAACGACCAATAACGATGACCGCAACGATTAGTGCCATGGATGTTACAAAAACATCAATCGCCGTCGCACCAAGATTAAAGGTCTTACCTGCAAAAACAGGCAACATAGCCAACAATGGAATTGACAATAAATCCTGGAACAACAGTATTGAAAAAGTCTGACGCCCCATGTCGGTATTCATCTGGTTGCGTTCCGTTAATATTTGCAGGTCAGCAGATGTACTGGACATCGCCAGCATCAACGACACCATTATGCACCCCATTATCGACCACTGGGTTACGCCAAATAACAACGGAAATAATACAACAGCAACCATCATAACCTGGGCGGCACCAAACCCAAAAATCGTACGACGCATACGCCACAGACGATGCATATTTATTTCCAGGCCAATATTGAACCATAAAAACATTATCCCCAGTTCGCCCAGGAAAGTCCACGTTTCAGACAATTCAAACAAATTAAAAACATACGGTCCGGACAATACGCCCGCCAACAAAAATGCAACCAACGCATTAATTTTTGTCATACGCAACAAATATACTAAACCAAATGTAACCGCAAAAAATACCAGCAGTGATAATGACATTGTCCTCTCCCTGATTAATCCCTGACATAAAAATTATAACAAATTTTCTGCCAATGTTGCAAACATTTCTGGTGATAAATTTTCCGCGCGTTCGGTCCCTGTCAGACCAAACTGTTCCCAATTAACATTTGGCATGATTCCACGTATCATCTTGCGACGTTGTCCAAACAGTTTTGCAGTTATTTGTTCAATCTTTGACAAGTCTTTTATTTTTGAAATTTTATCTGTGTTTGGAATTATTTGAACGACCGCACTTTGCACCTTGGGGCGTGGAACAAATGCAGTATTCGGCACGTCAAATAAAATTTTACTGTCCGCAATCAATGACGTTAACACGGCCAGACGACCATAATGTTCATCACCCGGACGTGCAGTGATACGCAGTGCAACTTCGCGTTGAAACATCAATGTTAATGACTGTATTTTTTCACCTGCCGCGATTTTTTGCAGCCAACCGATTAACAATTCTGTTCCAACATTATATGGCAAGTTCGCACAAATTGCATATTCATCAAACCCCAGTTCTGAAAAATCTACACGCAGTGCATCATCATAAATCACATTCAAGCGACCATCTGATACATCAATAATTTGCGATAATATTGGGGACGTAGTTTTGTCCTTTTCAATCGCAACAACACGTTGTGCGCCCGCCATTAATATTGCACGGGTTAATCCAGCGGGGCCGGGTCCAACCTCGACCACTGGGGTGGTTTCAATATTCGGAACACTGCGTGCAATACGCCCAGTCAGATTTAAATCAAATAAGAAATTCTGACCAAACTGTTTTTTAGGTTCCAACCCACATTCGCGCATCATTTCTGATACAGGTGGCAAATTCATAATTTTGTCCGTCATACTGATTTACGCCCCCCAAACGCCAATGTCAATGTACCATCATCAATGTAATCCAGTTCACCACCCAATGGCACGCCAGATGCCAATTCTGTAAACACAACATTGTCTGCACTACCAATCACGGACATAATATAATGCTGGGTCGTTTTTCCTTCGACCGTATTTGGCAACGCAAAGATTATTTCTGTTATTTTTTCATCAGCAATACGCGATGACAAATTATGAATATTTAAATCCTGGGGCAAAACACCGGACGCACCAGATAACAACCCACCAATTATGTGATAGCGACCATGAAATACAGATGATTTTTCCAATGTCCAAACATCTGACAAATCACGAACAATGCATAACTGACCATTTGCACGCGCCGTATCACGACAAAATTCACAATTCCCTGCCCCACGATCAGTCAGCACACCACAATTTGGACATGGCGCAACATTTTCAACCGCATCAATAATCGCAGATGCCAATGCATTACCGCGACCGGTTTTATCCTGTAATAACGCCAACGCAATACGTTGGCCACCGCGATTACCAACACGTGGCAATTTCGCAATTAACTTTATTAACTTTTCAATCTTTGGATTCATTATGGATTATAAAATACTAATGAAAATCGTAACTGTCAATACCGTTTGCGTTTGCGGATGATTTTAAGGTCTGGGCCTCGCTCTCGCTTAATCCATAGGCACGCACACGGAACAAACCTGTTCCAGTCGGTTCAACAATTGCGTTAGCCCCCAATTTGTTTTTCACATTTGCAACCTGGGACTGGGCCGCAGATTCTGATGAAAACGCACCAAACTGAACCCCAGAACCACCTTTTGCAGTTTTTGCAATCGCACCGCCTGTATATTTTGGCATTGCATTTGTTGTTGCAGCATTATATGCCCCAGCAAATGTTGTCGGCGCAGATGAACTAGACACGTGGGCCGGCGCAGACACAGGGACGGAGTGCGGTTTACTTTCCACAACAGGCGGAACATACGTGTTTTTTACAACCGGTTGCGCACCATTATTCAGCATTGAAAAACCACGGTTTAATAATTGCGCAGCAACATTTGCACGAACATCTTTGTTTTCTGCGCCCAATACAACAGACATTAAATGATTGCCGTCACGATGCGCAGTCGCAACCAATGAATACTTGGATTTTTTTGTGTATCCCGTCTTCATGCCATCGCACCCATTAAATGATGTTAAAAGACGATTGCCATTCGTGTATGTTTTGCCATTATACGTCCACGATTTTATACCAAAGAAATGCCAATATTGTGGAAAGTGTTTATATACAGCCATCGATAACAATGCAATATCACGCGCAGTTGACATATGATCGTCATTTGGCAGACCGGATGAATTTTCAAAATTAGTATTAGCCAGACCAATTTCCCGCGCGACACGTGTCATTAAATCTGCAAAAGATTCTTCTTGGCCACCTTTTAAATTTTCAGCCAGAACACGTGCAACATCATTTGCACTGTATACTGCCAATGCCTTAATCGCGTCTTCGACCCGAATTTTCGATCCCGCAGCCAGACCTAATTTTACTGGCTCTGCATTCGCAGCAGACTGAGACACAATCAAATAATCATCCAACGCCAAACGACCATGTTCCAACGCATCAAACGTTAAATACAACGTCATTATTTTTGTTAAACTGGCCGGATAATTTAATTGATTTGCATTTTCTTGGTATAAAACACGCCCTGTATCCATATCCGCAACCAAGGCCGCACGATACTGTGCACCATATGCGTTTAAACAAAACAGAGCCGCGAAAAAAAGTGGGAACATCCTTCTCATGCAGGTTATGTTAGTAAAATTTGCGCGTCCGGGTCAATAATAAAAAAACGCCCAATTGGGCGTTTTATTGTCTAATTAATCCAATGTTCGCAAACTGATTCTTTCTTCATCTACGATAACAAGTTTCCCCATATTGATATTAAAGCGACGCGCCGCATTAAATGCATCACGCATACCAAACAATTCATTATCATAAATTGGGAATACGCCACGCGCCAGGCACAACTGATTCGCAATCACAGATTCATTACATACTGCGATAACTGGAATATCAGGTTTACGACATGAAATTTCAGTCGCTGTAATTGTATCGCGTGCAAAAACAACAATTGCAGACGCCTTGTTCAAATATGCCATAGACGCAACAGAACGCGACCAATCATTTTCAGGCACATTTTCAACACGCGACCAATCGTATGGATTGGCAATAGTATCACTGTCAGCATGTGATAAAATGTTCGACATCGTATCAATTACATTCACAGGATTCATACCAATCGTCGTTTCTTCGGATGTCATGGATGAATCTGCACGCAGGTATGCAGTGTTTGCAACGTCTGTAATTTCTGCACGTGTTGGAAATTCGCTGTTAACCATTGAGCCCAACATTTGTGTTGCAACAATTACTGGTTTATTCATTTTGCGACATTCACGAATGATATGGCGTGAAATTGCAGGAACTTCGGCATATGGAACCTCAACCGCCAGGTCACCACGCGCAATCATAATACCGTCCGCAATCGCTGCGATATCTGTGATGCGTGCAACTGCATTTGGACGTTCAATCTTGGCAATAATTTTGATTGGGTGCGATGTACGTTCGGTAATAAAATCACGAACTTCGGCAATATCTTCTGGTTTTTGAACAAATGAAATTGCAACCCAATCTGGATTTTTTGTAATCGCATATTCCAGGTCTGCACGGTCTTTTTTCGTCAGAACAGATGTTGCAATTTCAGTATCCGGTAAATTAAATCCACGACGCGACCAAATTTCTGTACCACGAATAACTGTTGCATCAACTTTTTCTGGAGATGCAAATTCAACACGCATTTCAATTTTACCATCGTTTAACAGAATACGATCACCAACCTTTAACGAACCCAGAACATCCGCATCTGGTAACTGAACACGTGATGAGTTACCAGGGGTATCATCTGTATCAAATGTAAACTTTTGCCCGATTTCCAATGGATATTTATCTTCGGTTTCAAAATTACCGATACGATGCTTTGGTCCCTGCAAGTCAATCATAACTGCAACTGGTATATTCAATTCATTCGAAATTTCACGTATCATATCAATCTTGCGCCCTTGAACATCACCAGTATCATGACTAAAATTCAAACGACACATGTTAACCCCCGCCTGAATCATGCGGGTCAGTGTCTCTCTGTCTTCGCATTTTGGACCAATCGATGCAGTAATTTTTGTAAATCTTTTCATATCAATATTCCCGTGTTAAATTTGTTTCCTTGATTTTTACGTTTTATGGTATATCATAAGTTTTATAAATAAACAAGGGGAAAACAGAAATGAAACAGGCAAATCATGGCGCAATTGATAATCAGCAATTGGTCAGCATTATCGAAAGAATTGAAAAGTTAAACGAAGATACAGCGGCAATCGCAGCAGATATCAAAGAAATTTATTCTGAGGCAAAATCCGCAGGGTTTGACCCAAAATACATTCGCCAGATGATACGTCTGCGCAAATTAGATCCAGATGAATTGGACGAAGCGGATGAATTAACCCAGATGTATCGTAACGCATTGGGGATATAATGAAGGGCTTTATACGAACAATCGAAGATTTTAACTGCGCCCATTGTGGCGCAGTTGTTCATGGCAATGGATACACTAACCACTGTCCCAAATGTCTGTGGTCACGACATGTGGATAATAACCCAGGCGACCGCGCCGCAACATGTGGCGGAATGATGCGACCAATATCTGTGGAAAGCGATGGCGCACGATTTGTCATTACACACAAATGCGAAATTTGCGGCAAAGAAAAACGTCAACGCACATCTGATGAAGATGATATGAACGCAATTATCGAATTGTCGCAAAATAATTCTTTTATTTTTGGAAAATAAAAAAACGCCCAATCGGGCGTATTTTTATTTTATTACTTTTTCCATTTTGGACGCCAATGACGTGCGCGCTCGACCAAGAAGAACAAAGCCGGTGTCAAGGCGAACGTAAATATCAAGCTAGCCAACATACCACCAATCAATACCGCCCCCATGGCAACCTTCATACCGTCAACTGACCATAATTGCGGCACCATACCAGCGACAATTGCAATTGACGTCATCAGAACCATGTTCTTTTTATCCATTAATTCTGACCACAATGCATCAAATGGTTTTTCACCAGCATTAACACGGTTTATCGTTGGTTCCAAAACCAAAATATTATTATTAACTACTAATCCAACCAACATAACAAACGCCAACATCGCACCAATGTTCATAGTTGCACCAGACAAGAACATCATAATGAACACACCGGCAAAACTGGTCAAAATTGATGTCGCAATAGTAAATGGATGCGCCAATGAATTCAATATCGCCGCTAATAACATAAATGTCAGAATTGTTGCCAACAAGAATGCACGACCAATTTCCGCCGCAGATTCTGCCTGGGTATCAGACATACCACCAAATTCAGTATAATAGCCCGACGCCCATTCAATTTTGTTTAATTCTGATTGAATTTTTTTCTGAACAGGTCCCATTGTAGACTTGCCAATATTAATATCAATTTCAGTATATCTGTTTTTATTTTTACGGCGAATTTCTGGCGTCGCGCGTTCCGTTTTTATTGTACCCAATGATGATAACGCAACCATTCCCTTTGGGGAATTTACATACACATTATCAAACAAGGCCGCAGTTTTAAATGGACGCGCAAATTCTAGAATAATTGGATATTCTTCGCCGTTTTCTTTGTATTTATAATCGTCATTACCAAACAAAGCCGTACGCAATGTTGTCGCGGCATACGAATTTTGGATGCCCCAGAAATTCATTTTTTCTTGATCTGGAACAAACTGGGTTTCCATTGCAGGCAACTGCTGGGCACGAACTGCCGATTGAACCTCTGGTATTTGGTTTACAATATCAATGATTTGCGCAGCATATTTTTCACGCATCGCATCATCTGGACCAAATATATTTAATACCAAGTCAGAAGATACACCAGATGACATAGCTTCGCCTGCACGAATTTGAATTTCTGCGTCCGCAATATTTGATATCGCTGGTAAAATTTGTTGGGCTAGTTTCTTGTCAGAAATATCACGTTCAGAAACATCAACCAATTCAACCGTTACTGTTACGTTTTGCAGACCGCGTTCACCAATCTTAATCGTAGTTGATTTTACCTGGGGGAATTCAGTCAAAGCATGTTCTATGCGACGCGCAATTGATTCTGACTTTTCAAACGTTGCCCCCATTGGCGCACGCGCAGTGATTGTAATTTCATTCGCATCTGTCGATGGCTGAAATTCATTGCCAACAAATTTCATCAACATTGTAGACGCAATAAATATTGCCACCATTAACCCAACAACGCGCCATGGATGTGATGATTGATATTCATACCAGCGACGCAAACCAGTGCGCGCGACCGTCTTGACTTCGTGAGTTAACTGTTTCTCTTTTTTTGTTTTCTTGTTTTTTGATAGACGCAAGAACTTGGCAATCATCATTGGTGTTAATGTGAACGAGAACATTAATGATAATAATGTCAGGTACACAACAGTCATACCAAACTGCACCATGAACTGACCAACAATTCCGCCCATAAACGCCAATGGTAAGAACACTACTACGTTTGTACCAACACCCGCCAAAACAGAAACCGCAACCTTTTTGGTTCCATCAATCGCAGCATCTTCGGGCGATTTACCAGAATGCAATTCTTGCAGGGCAGATTCAATCAAAATAATCGCATTTGATACCAATGTTCCCAATGCAGAAGAATATGCCAACAATGTCATTGCATTGATTGTAAAGCCATCATTGCTCATAAAGAAGAAGCCTGCAACCAACGACGCTGGAATTACAACACCTGCAATAATTGTAGAACGACCATTGCGTGTAAATATCAACAAAACCAAAACTGTCAGCAAAACACCTAATACAATACTGTTAATCGTGCTGTTGGTTTCATCAGATACAGCAACAGAAGAATCAGATGCAATTAACATTTCTGCACCCGGGAAATGACGCGCCAGGTCGGCGGATAATTCTGGCATGCGTTCACGCAACGCACGTGAAATATTTATCGCATTACCGTCTGATGATTTTACAACAGACGCAACCACAACAGATTCGCCATTATAACGCGCCCCAGTTTCAATATCACGCGCTTCATCGGCAATTGTTGCAATGTCTGACAATTTAAAATTATCCCCTTCGACAGTGGTTAAACGCAGATTCGCAATTTCATCAACAGATGCAAATTCACCGATAAAGCGAACGTTTGATGAATCAATCTTGCGCTCAATTTTACCCCCGGGAACGTTTAAATTATGTGCACCAAGCGCCGCAACAACGTCCATAACCGTAACACCACGCGCAGCCATCTGGTCAGGATTCATCGCAACGCGAATTGCGCGTTCGCGACCACCAAAAACAGAAACACTGGCAACACCACGAATTGCAGTAATTTTATTTGACAGAATATTATCAACATATTCTTCTAAATCGCGTGCATCTGCACCGTGCAGAACAATGTCAACCACAGACTGTTGCAGCGGATTTAGCTTTTCAACAACAGGCTGATTCATATCTTCGGGAAATTCTGATATCAATGAATCCAGTTTAGTTTTTATTTCCGTCGATTTGTCATTAACATTTACCCCTAAGTTAAATTCTGCCATAACGTATGCACTGTTTTCATACGCGTATGATGTCAAATTCTTTAATTCAGACACTTCTGATATTGCGTCTTCGGCACGTTTGATAACCTGGGATTCAATTTCTTCGGGGGATGCACCAGGATACACAAAGGTTGCCGTCACCATCGGAAAATCAACAGATGGCGTACGTTCAACATTCATTTTCGGAAATGAAACAAAACCTAATACAACCCAAACTAAAACAAACATTAATGTCGTTATCGGACGACGAACAAAAAACTTTAACATATTTTATATCCCCCATGTATTATCTTGGATTGAAACTTTGTCACCTGCATTAACCGCAGACAGTATTACAATGTCACCTGAATTCAGACCAGACGCAATGTATGCGGTTTCTGAATCTTGACGGGCAATTGTAATATTACGTGACGTAGCAATACCATTTTGAACAATTAAGACAGTGTTATCTTTTATCGCATATAGCGGCACAAAAAATCCATTCGCATTAAATTCTGCATAATGCAAGCCATCGGCAACATCACGTGTACGAACAACAAACATACCGGTATTTAAATCAATCCTGCGAGATACAGAAACAATTTCTCCACTACCTACGTGTTGACCTGTGTGCAATTTTTCTGCACGGTCACCTGTTACATATGCGCGATTATTCTTAATCGCCAACGGTTCGTATAACACACCATTTTTTTGTTCCATTTTTAACGTGTACACAGGCAAACCAACATCTGCCGCCATACGCGATGCATTATATACCTGGCGCGCATTTTCAGATGCAACCACACCAAAACGAAACACAACCCAACCAATCATCAGAAACGCCAATCCTGCATGCATAAAGTGCTTAAAGCGTTTGCTGTTTACTATATCATTTAATTTTTTCATCTTTATTCACCCAACTTTCTTACTGTTTCCGCTGACATTAAAATTTTATATTTTGTGTTTAACAGAGCTAAATCCAATTGATACAGCCCCGCCGACACTTCGGCCAATTCAACCGCAGATGTTTGACCAGATGCAAAACGATTCTGGGACAAGGTGTATGTTTTTGCCGCCAGATTTCGTGCATTTTCCAACGACGCCAAATTATCACGCAAATGATTATATTGACGCACTGCATTGTTGTATTGTTCCGTCGTTATCTTTTTTGCCTGGGCCAAGTCTTGGCGGGCAGCTTCGGCGTTCATGGCATCAATTGTTGCATTTGCACGATTTAATCCGCCATTAAAGATTGGCATTTGTAATGCAACACCCCACGATGCAGACTGACCACCTTTTTTATCAAACAAATGACCAATATCGCCCGACATTGATGAATATGTATAGGACGCAGTTGCCGCCAATGTTGGATAATTATTTGCACGCTGGGAACGCGCCAGACGTTCATACATGTTTGCCTGTTCGTTCAAGATTTCCCACTGGGGCGTCGTTGTTAATTTTTTTGCATCCAATACAGAAAAATCAGATGGAAAATCATCTGTCAGAATCAACGGTTCATCAACATCAATTCCAGCCAATATTTTTAACATACGATACGCAGTATCACGATCGAAATGCGCGTCAGAAACATTAATTTCTTTGGTCGCAATATCAGATTCTATCTTTAATAAATTACTGCGATTGGCACGACCAGCAGATGTTAATTTGCGTTTTGCAGCACGCGCATTTTTCAAATCATTTTCTGCCAACGTAACAACTTTTTCAGTCATCTTGGCCGTCCAGTACAATTCGGTGGCCGCATAGCGCACTTCGCGACGGGTTAACTCCTGGGATTTTTCTGCCATCTTTACCGCAGAACGAACAGACTTAACCGCGTTACCAATTTTTCCAAATGTATAAATTGGTTGCGTCAATGTCAGACCCGCCTGGAAAATATTGTCTGGAATTTCGAATGCAACAGATTGACCTTTTAGCATTTCTGCAATTATCCCGCCCATCGATGGTGACAATTCAACCTTTTGTGATTCAGATGGATTTTCAACGTTTACCATATTCATGTATGATGCAGAACCATCTAATTTAAACCACCGGTTTGCATTGGCCGCATCTAGTGATGCCTCGGCCTTGGTCAGATTTGCGTTTGCTTTTTTTAAATCATGTGATTCAGATATAATTTTCTCAACCGCGTCATTCAACGATAAATCAATCGCAAATGATGGCACAGACATAAACAGTGCGCAAAAAACACCTGCAAATGATGCAATTTTTATTTTATTCATTTTTCAACTCCACCTTCTTTAAAATATCACGCATCGTGCGCAACGAATCCGTCAGACGCGATTCGTCTTCGCGTGACAGACCAGAAAAAACATGTTCAATCCCAACACGAAACATGTCCATTGCCATGGTTGCCAATTCTGCCCCACGTTCCGACACACAATACCATGTGTTACGACGATCATCTTCGTCAATTGTACGAATCACCAACCCATCCGCTTCCAGACGACGAAATGCCGCACACAGATTCGGCGCAGAAACACGCTCACGACGCGCAATGTCTTTTAATCTGGCACGACCACCATTATGCAGACGCACCAAAATCGACATTAATTGGCGCGGATAACCAGTCGATTCTACACGCGATAAACGTACGCAATCGCCAATCTTGTCTAATGTCCAAATATTTTCTTCCATTAAACGAACAAATTCCTTGCGCGCCATTTTAAACTCCTATATAATAAATTTGATTTCAGAATTCATTAAAAGTTTTAATCATTATATATTTTAACGAATTTATTTCAAGCACATTTTTAAAAAATTTTCAATCTGGATAATTCTGTTTGACTTTTATAATAATCTGCGCGACATTTAACCAGTTGCACATGGTGATAAAAACAATGAACATAAAAGAACTTATTAAAAAATTTAGCAGCACCCCAAATACCGAACGCGCCAGCGAATATTGGGCACAAATGTTTTTTGAGCAAATTCTGCCACAAATCGAACAGATATCGAATCAATCCAGATATGGATATCACGGTTTGACACATACCACCCAGGTGGCAATGTTTGGTCTGGATATTGCATATACTATTAATCAATATCCCCTGCCCGTACTGTTGGCGGCAGGACTGCATGATTGTGCACGCACGAACGACCAATGGTGCATAATGCATGGACCAAACGCCGTTCCAATTGCGTATGATTTCATAGCCAAAAACTATCCAACATTATCTAGGTCTGACACCAAGAAAATTATTAACGCAGTAAAAAATCACACTGTTGGGCGACGTGCCCCAGATGGTGTGGCGGCATGCCTGTGGGACGGGGATAGAATTCGTCTTTCATGGGAAATGGGATACAAACCAGAATGCTTTTCAACATCACGCGGACGACAAATTGCAGGACTGACCCCAATTGGGCAAAAAGAATACATAGACAAACAAGACACTTTCCTGATTAACAACAATATTCGGACACGTGAACAAATTGAATTTGAATGCGAACAAGATAAAATTCATGATCAAATTGGTACACAGTTTAAATTAAAAGTGAGATAATTTTGTTATTGCAAAAAAGTAAAATATATTTATAATCATAACCGCTATTGGGGTGTCGTCTAATGGTAGGACAAGAGATTTTGGTTCTCTTTATCATGGTTCGAATCCGTGCGCCCCAACCAAATTAAATAAAACGCCCAATCGGGCGTTTTTCTTATGACATATAAAAAGAAAATCAACAAAACACTTGACAATATACC
>CAJGDN010000020.1 GCA_904502245.1 uncultured Alphaproteobacteria bacterium
CTCATCACGAATGCGTTCAAACGGCAACACATTTGCGTCAACCGCCATCCCCAACGTCAGAACAATACCCGCAATACCCGGCAATGTTAATGTTGCACCGAACAAGGCCGTCAAACCAACAATCATTCCTAAATTAACCATCAAGGAAATTGCCGCGATAATACCAAACCCGCGATACACCATCAGCAAGAAGATAAAGATAAGTAAAACACCTGCGACAGCACCAATTTTACCACCAGCAATTATATCTGCCCCCAAACCCGCACCAACAACGCGTTCTTCAATCACCTGCAATGGTGCCGGCAAAGCCCCCGAACGTAACAGCACCGCCAAATCTTTTGCCCCCTGCAGTGTAAACCCACCAGAAATCTGACCGCGTCCACCAGGAATTGGTTCACGAATAACTGGGGCCGACAAAACCTTGCCGTCTAAAACAATTGCAAAACGTTCATTAACATGTTCTGTTGTTAATTTTGCAAAACGACGTGCCCCCGATGCATCAAATACAGTTGACACAACTGGCATATTATTCTGGTCAAAATCCGCCTGGGAATCCTTCAATGATTCACCTGACACCTCAACACGTGAATATACTGGCACAACCTGCCCCGGCGCATCGATATATGGCATAAATTGTGTCCCATTTGGTGCACGTCCAGACGCAATCTGTTCTGCTGATACATTTTCATTTACCAAATGGAATGTCATTTTCGCTGTCTGACCAATCAGTTCTTTGATACGTTCTGGATTATTAACACCCGGCAATTGAACCAAAATGTATTTTCCGCCCTGACTTTGAATAGACGGTTCTTTGGTCCCCAACGCATCAATACGACGACGAACAATTTCAATACTGCGCGCCAATGCATCTTTAATCATTTCCTGCTTTTGCTTTTCTGTATATTGCAGTGTAATCACCTTGCCATCTGATGACACATCAACTGTTCCCGCAAAGGCGCTTTTTAAACGTCCTTTGGCGCTAGATACTTCATCTTCATCCTTAACCACCAATGACACAACACCATCAACATTACGCAAATTTGAGAAACGAATAACCCCCTTGTTTCTGTCAATCATATTGACACGGGTTTCATCATACAACTGCGTTGCCTTTTCTTTCAGCATTGTATCCGTATCAACTTCTAACAACAACTGGGCTCCACCTTTTAAATCCAACCCCAGTGGCACAGGCCTAATCCATGATGGAAAATATGGTGCCACACTGGGCATCAGTGTTGGCACGGCCAACATCACACAAAACACCGCCGTAAATACAATCGCCAGTTTCTTAAACATACCCTTATCCTTTCTTACCCTGCTTTTATTCAACTGCTGCCACGGCATTTTTTGCAACTTCAACAACAACGCCCTTGGCAATTTCCACTTCTATTGTTTTTTCATTAATTTTTTTGATTTCGCCATAGATACCCGCGGCAATTACACGATTACCCACCTGCAACGAATCCAGCATTTTTTGATATTCTGCCATACGTTTTTTATTTGGACGAACCATAAAGAAATAAATAATTGCAAAAACTGCACACAGATACAAAATCATCCCCCACGAACTACCCTGGGGTGCAACCGGTGCAACTGTTGTTGCAACATTTTCTGCAACACTGATTGTTTCTTCCATCAGATTTCTCCTTACTTTAATATGGTCACAATAATAAATAAACCCACAAAAGTAAAGGGAAAATAAACATCACAACCGTTCAAACCAAGTATCGATTTCTGTTATCGGAATAAATTTATAAACTGGGCGTCCATGATTACATTGACCCGCACGTTCTGTTCGTTCAATATCACGCAATAACGCATCCATCTGCATTAAATCCAATTTTTGACCGGCCCGCACCGAATGATGGCACGCATAGTTTGCCAATTTCAAATGCAACTTTTCATTCAATTGTGATGAATGACCATTTGCACGAACCTCATCCGCGATTACTCGCAATACATCTGCCCAATTCATATCCCAATCAGCCGGCTTTTCAAAAATCGCAATTGCATCTTCACCGAATTCACCAACATGCAGACCGGATTGTTTTAACTCATCCGAAATTGATGAAATAGCGATGACGTCTTCGGTGCGCATATTAACAACAATTGGCGTTAACAACGGCTGGGTCTTAATCTTATTATTACGCAATTTTTCATATGTTATACGCTCATGCGCAGCATGCTGATCAACAACAACCATACTATCATCTTTCTGGGCAATAATATATTTATTCCCCACCTGCCCCACGACACGCCCCAACGGCATATCTGGCACAGATTCTGCAACTAGTGCACTTTCATCACAAACATTATGAACACACTCACGCAGCACTACTGGTGCATGATTTTCAAATATACGTGGCATAATCGGTGTAATATCATCACGCACCCGAAATGAATCCGCACGAACACCAAAATCAAACCGTGGTGCCGCAGAAACCGTTGCCGTTTGCATAACCATTGGTTTTACCTCTGGCCGTGCTACAACCATCGTCTGGGCTAATCTGTCACGCAATGTTTTAATTATAAAAGAACGCACATGCGTTGGTTCTAAAAAATGCACTTCGGTCTTGGCGGGCGAAACATTAACATCAACCGCATTTGTCGGCACCGTTAAATACAGCGCACACAAGGGAAATTCGCGTGCATGCATAACATCCATATACGCCGCACGCAATGCGCCAACTAACACCTTGTCCTTAACCGGGCGACCATTAACAAATAAAAACTGATCAATACTCGATGCGCGACGCAATGTCGGCTCTGAAATATATCCTGTTAATTTCATCCCCGCATTAGTCTTGGACACGGCATCAATTTCCAACATACGCCCAACAACATCATCACCCATAACAGATGTAATGCGCGACAACAAATCTTCGTTTTTTGGAAATCGCCACTTGTTATTTAATGTAAAACCAACGTCTGCACGCGCCATGGCCAGACGCTTTACCACCTCTAACACAGACATCATTTCCGCACGATCACCACGCAGAAACTTTAATCGTGCCGGTGTTTTTGCAAATAAATTTTGAACACGTATACGCGTCCCGCTTTCCCAATCAGACGGACGAATTTCACCATTTGTCGCATTAATCTGCCACCCATTTTCATCCATCCCATTACACGTATCAATCGTCATATCCGACACAGACGCAATTGACGGTAACGCTTCGCCACGAAATCCCATAAAATTAATATTTAATAAATCATCATCTGGTAATTTAGATGTCGCATGACGCGTAATTGCGCGCGCCAAATCATCGCGCGACATTCCGCATCCATTATCAATAATTGAAATTAATGTGCGTCCACCATCTGTGACATCAATCATAATCTGGTCTGCCCCCGCATCCAGCGCATTTTCCACCAATTCTTTGACCACACTGGCGGGACGTTCCACCACTTCACCTGCGGCGATTTGATTAATCAGAAAATCCGGCAAAACGCGTACAGCCATACCACCCCCAACAGATAAGATTATTCTTTGAAAGTTACCGACAGAATTTCATATTCTTTTTCACCACCTGGTAATTTCACAACACACGTATCACCCACACAACGCCCAATCATTGCGCGACCAACGGGGCTGGTACATGAAATAACCGTACGACCATCCGATTCAATATCAGACAAAATTCTGCATTGCATTTTATTACCATCTTCATCTTCGGCAACGACGCGTGCACCAAATACAACCCTGTCACCCGACAGCGAATCCACATCAATCACAACTGCGTTTTCAATCACATTTTCAATAAAGCGAATACGCGCATCAATCTGACGCTGTTTTTCACGTGCCGCACTGTAATCTGCGTTTTCCGACAAATCCCCCAGTGATCGCGCCCACTGAACCGTTTTTAATATTTCAGGTCGCTGATTTTCCTTTAAATCCTTTAATTCCTTAATTAGATTATCAAATCCCACACGTGATATTGGTTTTTTTTCCATGACTGCTTTCCTGTTTTTCTAAATATTATTCGGCAAATTATACGCAATCATTTTAATTTTGCAATTATGAAATTTCAATGTATACTATACATAATATGTTTAGGCTTAATATCTTAACCCGTTTTTTACTGCGCCGCTTTTTCAGTGGCGTCGGACTTGTAATGCTAATTGTATGCGGAATTATCCTGGCGGTAACATTTGTTGAACGCCTGCCATCTAACCCAAATGCAATTGCAGCCTTGTACGAATCATGGATACGTCTGTTGGAATATGTACCGATGTTTTTGCCTCTGGCGGTATTTATGGGCACATTACTAACGTCATACACACTGACCAAATCCAGCGAAAGTATTATTATATCCAGTGCAGGTCTATCACCATATCAGTCTGCGCGTCCATTTTTCGTTGGTGCATTTCTAATTGGCGCATTTGCCACAACTGTAATAAATCCATATTCGGTCAGCATCAGCGCAAAAAAAATTACTCCTGAACATCTACAATTAATTGACAATCGCATCTGGCTGCGCGAAGCATCTGATAACGGCTTCGTAACCATGAATGCAGACGGCATCCAAAAATCTGGCGACACATTAGTTTTTGAAAACACAACCATATATACCCAATCCTCAGATTTTAAATTAACAAATCGCATCCAGGCAGAAACTGTAACATTGTCTGAAAACGGTCTGACGGCCAATGACGCAACGATTTGGGATCCAGACGGAACAACTAAAAAAACAGATTGGCAAATAAAGACACTATTGACCCCACAAACCGTTCTGGACAGATACCTGCAACCAGATCAAATATCATTCTGGCAATTACCCGAATTTATAAAACGAATGGAATCAATCGGCGCCCCAATTCGTGGTCATCAAATCCAATTATGGACATTGCTGTTTTTACCATTAACAATGATATCAATGGCGGCACTGGGGGTTGCATTCTCGCAAACTAAGCAGCGTCGTAATTACAGTTTTGGTATTAAATTCAGCCTTGGGATTATCACATGCTTTGCATTGTATTTTATGATTAACATGTTTAATGCGCTGGGGGCGACTGGCACATTGCCGCCAATATTATCCATTATTGCACCACCATTGATTATTATCGCTGGTGCTGGAATATTCATAACCAGTTTTGATACAATATAACAGGAATACAACATGCCAATAAAAAAGAAAAAACAAAATTCTAGGTTTCCAAAAGTATTGATGTGGATATTAATCATCACATTAATAGCATTAATGATTATATCATTTTCTACCACATCCCATATGACTGAAATCGTGGTATATCCATAATGAACTATATCGACATATTCTTAGAAGCCCTGTCTGCCGAACACGGCCGCAGCGAAAAAACATTGACCAGTTATGAATCAGACCTGCGCCTGGCTGACGGCGCAATTCCTGGTGGTTTAATGGATGCGACATCCACCGCAATCCAAGAATACCTGTCCACCCTGCCAGACAAGGCGTCATCCATTGCACGTAAAGCATCTGCCCTGCGCGGTTTTTATAAATTCTTGATGCTGGAAAAAATTATCAAAACCAATCCAACAAGCAATCTAGAATTACCAAAATCTGGCCGTGCCCTGCCAAAATTTTTATCAATTGAAGAAATAGAATTATTAATATCCAGTGCAGGCGATATAAAAAATTCCATACGCCTGCGCGCAATGATTGAACTGCTGTATGCATCTGGTCTACGCGTATCGGAATTGTGCGAATTACCAATGACCGCTATATTGGGGGACAAATTATTAATTCATGGCAAAGGTGCCAAAGAACGCCTGGTGCCCATGCACGATGCTGCAATTCACGCATTGAACAAATGGCTGGATGCACGTGGCAACATTGAATCAAAATATGTATTTCCATCACGCAGCCAAAACGGCCATATTACACGCGACGGATTTTTCAAGATATTAAAAAAATGTGCTGTTTTATCAGGCATTGACCCCGACCGGGTCAGTCCACACGTCCTGCGTCATTCATTTGCATCGCACCTGTTAGCTGGTGGTGCAAACCTGCGCGCGATACAAACAATGTTGGGACACGAAGATATTTCTACCACCCAAATCTATACACATGTAATGCCAGAAAAACTGTGCGAAACAATTGAAAATCACCATCCACTGGCAAAGAAATAAAAGGCAAAACAAATGATAAAGAAATGCGATAAACCAGGTTGCACCAAGGCCGGCACATGCCGCGCCCCAAAATCACGCGATTTGCGTGAATATTGGTTTTTCTGCCAAGAACATGCGGCAGAATACAATAAAAACTGGAACTATTACGCAGACATGACCCCCGAAGAAATCGAAGCCGATTGGGAACGCCAAACATTTGGCGAATCATTAAAAGACAAAGACACGGCCAACAAAGACGCATCAGATTATGCAAAATTCATAAACGACTTTATAACCGGTCGCAGTAAATTTGATCGCGTTCCTGCAAAAAGCAAACTGCCAACGAATGTTGTCAGTGCATTAAAAGTGTTTGACCTGGGTATATCTGCCACATGGCGTGAAGTTGGGATAAAATATCGCGCATTGGCAAAGAAATACCACCCTGATACTGCAACAGACAAGAAAAATGCCGCCACTGAATTTGCACGCATATCCGCTGCATACGAGATATTAAAGAAGCACTTTGGCAAAAAATAAAAAAAAACGCCATAATGGCGTTTTTTTCACAAATGCTCTTTTAAATATTTTCTGACCCGACCACGATTCATACGTCCTGGGATCATACATGCAATTACCTTAATCAGCAATCGTTTTAATTTCAATACAATCTGTCCACCATTGTTCTTTTTAAAGTCTTTCAACATCTTGCGATAATCTGCCAACGACCTACTATCTGTAATCAAATCGTCTGCAACATACACAAACCCATTATCATCAAAGAATTGTTTTAAATACCTTGTTCCACCAATTATTTGTGGCGCATGTGCCCCCCCGTGCTTTGATTTAAATTCTTCAACAGACGCTGAAACAATATCAAAATCCAATCCTTTTATCATGCACATTCGCCATTGCAATGCACCATTATCATTAATATCACCACTGCGATTTAATTGAACTATGCGTCCACCCGGTCGCATAAAAAGCCCCATATGCAACGCTGTGCCCGCACAACCTGCCAGATATTTACAATTACCAATAATCGCAACCTGTTGTTGCAAAGGTAATGTTTCTGGATATATAACATGAAAACCATTTCTTTCAAAAACTTTTTGAATTTTTTCTTCGTTATACGTACGCATAGTATCTGGCAATTTTGCACGTGACACATAAACACGTTCATAAACCTGTTCAGCAGCAACATTTTCACGCATCAAATCAAATCCAATCTTAAATTCTGGCGCCCACATATTTCCAGAATTATTCAATGATTGCATCGGGATATAAATATTTTTAAATCGCATCGATTTATTCAGAATTATTACATCTTCGCGCATAATCCCCAACATATCTGTAAAATCAAACAGCCATGATTTTGCACCAATATTTTTATTATCTATAAAAACATATTTAACATTATTAGCATGAATTTTTTCAATTCCCCATGTACGATTTAAATGCTCAATAATAAAATGCCCGAAATGATGATATGCATTCCCCAAGAACACAGCATCACAATCCATATATTCATCTGCCGGCAAATACGATGGAATAAATTGAGTGTTTTTACCACGATACTGCAACGAAGAATCTACAAATTTTCCATTTGCATCAAAAACCCCATATGCAGACGTTTCTGTATTCACAACAAACGTTCCTTTTTCCACAATATCGATACACATATCATTATACCGATGCACCTTTGCGATTTTTGATTCAAACGCCTTTTTATAAGCCTTATCAGTATAAACATTTAAATTCATATAAAACTCCATAAACCTTGCAAATCACTAATACATATTATAGACTATATAGTAACGAGAAAACTATCATAATGTCAAATAAACGACTATTTTTATTCGCGGGCTATAACAAATCAGGCAAAATTGATGACGCACTGATATACTATATTTGTGCACTGGAAAAATTTGGCGATATTATCCTGGTTATGGATTCCAACTGTCCAGATTCTGAATTAAAAAAAATCCAGAAACACTGCGTATACACGTCGGCCATCCGTCATGGCGAATATGATTTTGGTTCATACAAACGCGCATACAATTGGGCAAAAAAAAATCTGAACATTTCTGATTATGATATCCTGTACCTGGTAAATGATTCTGTATATGGTCCATTATACGACCTGACGTCTTATTTTAAAACAATGGAATCAGGTAATGGTGATGCATTTGGCATTGTAAAAAATCCCCACCATGACCACCCACACATACAATCATGGTTTGTTGGTCTGCGAAAAAACATATTTTTTACCACATGGTTTGACACATTTATCAATGAGGTAACAAAACTGTCGTCCAAAGGGGAAATTACACGTAAATATGAACACGGTCTAAGCAAACTGATTACTGCGCATAATCACAAATGGAATTGTCTGTACACTGTTGCCAGACGCGGGATATACAACAAAATAGGAAAGTTATATCGCGCAAAAATGCCATTTATGAAAAAAGTTGCAATAACCCGCAATCATGGTGCACTGGGCAAACAGGTGCTTTACGTATTAAACAACCTGCCACAAACTGCTCACGATGCAATCTACAATTCTATCATTGATACATATGGCGAAAAATATACAAAATGGTTTCTAACAAAAAATCCACTAAAAATAATAAAACGCCGCATTCATCACGCGCTATATAAAATCTTGAACGAGGGAATATGAAAAAACAAAAACTAAAAAAGATTGCCGCGATAACCATGGCCCGCAACGATGATTTTTTTCTATCACGCTGGATTGAATACTATGGTAAAAATCTGGGGTACGAAAATCTATACATATACCTGGACGGAGACGACCAAAACACCCCAGAAAACGCAGGATTGGCACATATAACAAAACTGCCACACACTGACATGTCACGCAGCGCAGGCGACAAATACCGCATTGGCAAAATGTCTGACCTGGCAAAAGAATTATTAAAAACATATGACATTGTAATAGGTTGCGACTGTGATGAATTTTTAATGGTTGACCCTGAAATAAATCAAACGCTAACAGAATATTTATCAAACAAAAACATAAAAACAACATTATCTGGATTGGGACTGGACATTGGGCAACATATGCAACACGAATCCGCACTGGACACATCGAAAACATTTTTAACCCAACGCGAATACGCATTATTATCAACCCGATACACAAAACCTGTTGTAATAAACAAACCTGTCCAATGGGGCAGCGGATTTCACAGCATTCGCAATCACAATTTTCACATCGATAAAAATCTGTATCTATTACATTTTGGCGCAGTTGACATGGACATGTTGATAACCAAGGCTGCCAACCGCGGTTCTGACTGGGTCAACCACCTGCGTCGTCGTGGCAATGGCACAATAAATATTGTATCAAAAAAGACTGCTCACAGTGAAACATATTTAAAAATTGCCCGAATTATGCAACGCATATTTCGTCCGATATATGCACTGGACAAACCTGGGATGCTGGGGATAAAATGGGTTGTAAAAATACCATCAAGATTTAAAAATTCAGGAATTTAACCATGCAAAACGACATGAAAATAGACATTGTATATTTATGGGTTGACGACCGTGATACAAAATGGCGCGCCGAAAAAGATAAATGGCTGGAAATTATTCGTGGTGAAAAACCTGTTTATACCGACGCCGCGATTGAGGCCCGATGGCGTGACAACGGTGAATTTTTATATTCCCTGCGCAGTGTTGAAAAATTTGCCCCATGGGTAAATCATATTTATATAATCACAGGCTTTAACCAGGTACCCAAATGGCTGAATACAAAGCATCCAAAAATAACAATTGTTCCACATGAACAAATTATACCACATGATGCACTGCCAACATTTAACGCAACAGCCATTGAAATGTGCATACCAAATATTCCTGGTTTATCTGAACATTTTCTGTTGATGAATGACGATATGTTTTTTAATCGCCCACTAACGCCTTCATATTTCTATGACGCAAACGGTCGTGCCAAGGTTATGTTCAGCAATCATTCAAAACGGTCCAAGAACATTGGACAATGGATGTCACGCGTTGACGAATACACCCAGACCCTGATTCTGTCTGCTAAAATTATAAATGCCATTTTTGGCCAAGATGTTTATAAATACCGTCCATCACACGGAATTGACCCATATTTAAAATCATCATGGATAGAATGTCGCAACCACCCAATGGTAACCGGCTTGATCGACAAACAAATCAGAAATAAATTCCGCACAAACAATGAAATTCAGCGTTGGGCCTTTAACCTGTATGACCTGGTAAAAGGGCGCGCCGTATTTATCCACAGTCGTGCACGCAAACATTCGCGTCATAAAATCATAAACGCGATATACAACACAATATTTGCACCATGGATTCGTCGATCCCCGGTCGTATGTACCGACACATCACGCGCTAGAACTGCATTACTGCGTGCACCTGTTTTCTGTATCAACGACTCGCGCGATACAGACGAAACAATTCTGCGCGACAATGCAAAATTCATGGCAGAACGTTTCCCTGAAAAATCATCATTCGAGAAATAAGATTAAAATCTAATGGTATTGGTATGCGCCAACGCAATTGCAATGGCATCTGCCTCGTCTGCGGTCTTGGGACGCGCCATTGGCAGCAACATTTTTACCATTTTATCAACGGCAGATTTATCAGCATGCCCTGCCCCGGTCAATGCTTTTTTAATAACATTTGGTTCATATTCAAAAACTGGAATATCACTTTGTGCGACTGCAACAATTGCAGATGCACGAGCCTGCCCCAACAACAAAGTTGTTTTTGGGTTTTTATTTACAAATATGATTTCAATACTGCATTCATCTGGCTGGAATGTTTCACATATTTTTCGCAATTCACGAAATATCATAACCAGACGCTGAGACATTTCCATTTTTGGATTTGGCAAAATTACACCACTGGCAATATATTTTCGCGTCTGACCGGCAGATTCTACCACCGCCCAACCTGTATGCAATAAACCTGGGTCAATTCCCAATACACGCGTCGTCATTTTCTAAAACTTATTTTACTTACTGCATTATAACCGAAATATTTATTAATTTTTTTTATAATTTCATCTGAACGATACGACAATTGCAATGCATATGCGGGCACCGCAGGTCTGATAACAACATTAAATGTATTATCTCTGTTTTTTCGTATTGCTGCCAAGCGTGCAACCGACGCAATATCTGCCCCCATAATTTCGTCCCAACGCTGCACCAAATCAGCATCCGATGCACGCACACCAAAAATTCTAATTAAACCACCCAATGCCCCACCAATCGTCTGGGGACGTTTTGAGCGTTCTTCAAATTTCTTAGTTTGGTTTGACATAACTGTATTCTTTTGGCATCAAGATAAACATCTGTCCCTGGGCGTGCTGTCCCTGGGCGAACTTATACGCTTCGTCCCCTTTGCCAAAGAATATATCCGCGCGA
Source organism: uncultured Alphaproteobacteria bacterium (assembly GCA_904502245.1). Lineage (GTDB taxonomy): Bacteria > Pseudomonadota > Alphaproteobacteria > Rs-D84 > Rs-D84 > Enterousia. The sequence continues at coordinate 11,533 of CAJGDN010000020.1, forward strand.
ATCCATCCACGAATTGCACTGCCTGTATCCTGGGCAATCATCAAGCGGCGGAACGGACGTCCATCAGACAAATTTGTATTTATATAAACAGGCAACCCCAGTGTATACAAATCATCATCCATGGCAACACTGCGAATTTTAGACAGCGGTGTCCCCAATTTACCGATTACATCAGGCGGTGTTGATTCATAGAAATACACATATCGTGGGTTTTTATAAATTACATCTTTGGCCAATGCTGGATTTGCCTTTAAATGTTGCCATACCGCCTCAGACGAATAACCACCTTTTGGTCTGATACCACGATTACGCAGTTCCTCGCCAATTGATTTAAATGGCATATTATTCACAGCTGCAAAGTTCAATTTCACATCCGTTCCATCTTCCAGACGCAGATTACCTGATCCTTGGATTTGAATATTTTGCACATCAACGATATTTGCCCAATATAATACACGCCCAATTTGTTTTTCAACAATATCTTTTTTTGGCACCCCTTTATACGCACGTCCATCTGTTGGGATTCCCATCAGCGGTTCATTACACTGGGTTGTTTTTGTACGACATGCTGGAATTATTGGTGAATAGTATCCTGTATACGTCCCCTTATCCCCGCCATTGTCGTTAAAGATTTGATATGGCTGGAAATTAGATTCAAACCATGCACGCACTGTTGCGATATCCGCGGACGCGCTGGGCAACATTCTGCATTTTTCTGCAAACAATTCTTTATCTGGAATCAGGCGTCCAGTATATTGAATTTTCGCCTTGCATGAATTACGAAATGCCTGCAATGCATATCTGACGTCATCATCACGCCACCCTGGCATATCCGAATAAGACACACGTTTAAAATTAGATGGAATTACTGAATTATCCCCCACAACCGTTGGTGTTGAAACATCACACGACGCCAATACAAAGGCAGATAAAATCGCAACAACCGAACGCAAAAGCGTATTTTTTTGAAAAAATTGCATTTTTACCAATCCCCCCACTTGTAAAACTTATTTATAATGCTATATTAACATAAAACACGGACGCAAGTCCAGAGTATATAAGATTAAAAACAAAAACATCTAAGGAGAACAAACCATGGCAAAATTTAATATTATTTCCCAGTTTTTAAAGGATATTTCTTTTGAAAGCCCAAACGTACCAGAATTATTCTTTAAAAATGATAACGGCCAGGCAAAATTAGAAATCAACATTGATATTCAGATTAAAGGGGCCGACAACAATTTGTTCATGGTTGACCTGATTACCAAAGTACATTCAAAACTGGAAGCTGGCGACAAATCAATTTTCTTGATTGAATCCACGTATTCTGGCTTGGTACAACTGGAAGAAGAAAAAGATGAAGAAGACAAGAAACGCACATTGCTGATTGATGTTCCAACATTGTTGTTCCCATCAGTACGCGCATTAATTACCCGTTTGACAAGTGAATCTGGTTTCCCAACATTCACGATGCAGCCGGTTGATTTTGCACAATTGTACGAACAGAAACAGGCAAAATAATAATAACACATACCCACAATTTAAAATCCCCCATCGGGGGATTTTTTTTAATCTGTCATCCCGCCGCACACCACAAAATGACAAGATTAGATCAATTAAAAAAAAAACAAAAAACCGGGGCAACCCCCGGTTTTTGAAGACTAATCTGTACTGCCATTCCACCCCTTAAAGCTGTAACCTGCTCTAGAACACGTTGCACTTGTTGGAATAGTAAAGGTAGAATCATAGGTCGCCTGTACCATCCCCGACTGACTAGACGAAGTTCCATATATAGCCCCATCACCACAATCAAAGTAAACATTAAATGTTCTGGCTAAACAAGTTTGGTCTGGGGTCATTACACCAGTAATACCAGTAGCACCAGTATATGTAAATGTCGCTTCTGTGTCTGTACCGCCACGAACGGAATAACCATCCGCACATGTCCATGTACATTCTGCCAGATAATCAACAAATATCTCCCCACGCATCCCCGTTGCAATATTTTTTACCATTTTCGTGTCAACACTTTTAATAGTTGAAGAAGTACCTTTTGAACAAGAAGACACCGGCACACAGAACGGACTAGCCGTTGTATCAATAACATCCATCTGAAAACTTTCATCCGGCGAATTACCGCTATAAACCGCCGATTTCTTCCCCTCGGTACCCCTTACAAAATACCCATCTTTACATGTTACCAGACATCCATAAACCGACTCTCCACTCGAATTCTCAACCTCGAACCTGATATTTGTTTGAACAGTAGGACCCGCCGTACTTGACCCGTTAATAGAACATGCATTCTTCATGCTTGCAGTCATGGTCATTTCCCCAATCTTTGTATACTTAAAACTATCACCAGGTTGCGCATCAGTAAAGCTACCAGATAACGTCTTCGCCCCCGATTCGTTACTAATCGAAATCAATCCAAACGCAGATAACGATGCGATTACGCGTGAACAAAGATGTTTAAATTTATATGATAACATAGTCCCTTCCTTTTTCACATCTGTTACAGATTTTAACAAAATTGCAAAATTTTTACAACTTCTTTTTCTCACACCAACAAAAAAATATACCCCCCCAGCAACGGGAACAAAAATAAAAGATAATGCTATAAATGCGCAGTTGTTGACAAGCGTAGTGTACAAACACTACCCCCCTTTGCGCCTGGGACAGAATGAACAAAAATAGTTTAGATAAAAGAAAAACCGACAACGCAGTGTACAAACATTACATACGGTGTCGGGTTTATTCGCAAATTGATAATTATAATTTATTTTTATGCAGCTGCGGTAAAGACCTTTTGTACATCATCATTCGCATCCAGCGCATCTACCAACTTTTCCAATTTAGCATATGCTTCATCGTCCAAATCCATTGGCATATTTGGCAACCATGTTAATTCTGCCTGTTCTGGTTCACCCAATTTATCGGCCAAGAATTTTTGAACATTAACAAAATCTTCTGGTTTTGTTGTGATAATAAATCCTTCTTCGGACGCTTCCATATTATCAACATCTGCTTCCATAATAATTTCCATCATTTCATCTTCACTCTTGCCGATGGATGCAGGGTACATAATCTGACCTGCGCGTGTAAACATAAACACAACAGATCCTTCTTCGCCCATATTTCCGCCATTTTTACCAAAGATATTGCGAATTTCTGGCACCGTACGACGTGGATTATCGGTCAATGCTTCAACAATAACTGGCACCGCCCCTGGACCATATCCTTCATAGCGCACTGCTTCGTAATTTTCAGTATTTGCACCCGATGCTTTTTCGATTGCACGTTTAATATTATC
>CAJGDN010000021.1 GCA_904502245.1 uncultured Alphaproteobacteria bacterium
CAATGCGCTATATCCCCGATAATTGGGGGCAGGGCGGCATGTCGCTTTGAACCAACATGCAGCGAATACACACGCCAGGCAATCAATAAATATGGTGTGCTGCGCGGCATGTGGTGGGGAATAAAACGTCTATCACGTTGCAGGCCCGGTGGCGGATGCGGATACGACCCTGTTCCTTGACAATACGCCATAATATGGTACAATTTTATTTAATGCGAGACGATTAATTATAATAAAGGATAAAAAATGTCATTTCGTGCAACCGTAGAATCTATGTCAAAAATCATGGATGATATGGGAATTACAGAATTGAATTTGGAACGTCAATTCTTGTTTGGTTTATATCGCAAACATATTCATTTATCAAAACAAAAGACTGTTGCCGTAGCAGGAAACACAACAACAGAAACAAAAAATATAAGTGCAGAAACGCCTGCAAAATCTGTTTATGAAAATGCAGTAAAATCACCAATGGTTGGGGTCGTATATTTAGCACCAGAACCAGGGGCAGACGCATTCGTTACCGTTGGAAAATCTGTCAAAGCAGGTGATACAGTTGCATTAGTAGAAGCAATGAAAACATTCAACCCAATTAAGTCTGATAAAGATGGCGTTATTAAAAAAATCTTGGTAACAGATGGCGCTGCGGTTGAATTTGATCAACCATTGATTGTTATTGAATAATAAAAATGCCACAGATAAAGAAAGTTTTAATTGCAAACCGCGGGGAAATTGCCCTGCGTATTATTCGCGCATGTCGCGATATGGGCATTCGTACAGTTGCCGTATACTCAACCGCAGACAGGGACGCAATGCATGTGCAACTGGCTGATGAATCTGTATGCATTGGACCGGCAGCCGCACGTGATTCTTATTTAAACGAATCCGCAATTCTGACAGCGGCATTGCTAGCAAATGCAGATGCAATTCATCCAGGATATGGATTCTTGTCAGAACGCGCAGACTTTGCACGCAAGGTAGAACAACACGGGATGATTTGGGTTGGACCATCGGCCGATATGATTGAAAAAATGGGTGACAAGGTTAATGCAAAACGCACTGCAATTGAATGCGGCTTACCCGTTGTACCAGGTTCCGATGGTGCGATAGAAAGCATAGAACACGCATTGGATACAGCAGAAAAAATTGGATACCCTGTTATGTTAAAGGCCGCCGCGGGTGGTGGTGGTCGCGGTATGCGTCCAGTAATGAATGCAGACGAGATGAGCGAGGCATACAACCTGACCAAGAATGAGGCAAAATCTGCGTTTGGTGACGATACACTGTATATGGAAAAACTGTTAACACATCCACGTCATATTGAATTTCAGGTCTTGGGTGATAAACACGGTAATGTCGTTATATTTGGTGAACGCGATTGTTCGCTGCAAAGACGAAATCAAAAGATTATGGAAGAATGTCCAGCCGCTATCCTTAGTCAAAAACAGCGTGACGATATGATAGAAGTTTGTAAATCTGCCGCAAAAAAAATGGGATACACAAACGCAGGTACATTCGAATTTATGTTCGAAGATGGAAAATTCTATTTCTTGGAAATGAATACGCGTTTGCAGGTCGAACATCCGGTAACCGAAATAGTATATGGTGTTGACTTGGTTCGTGAACAAATTCGTGTGGCCGCCGGTGAAAAATTGGGCTATAACCAGTCAAACGTTATTCCAAATGGACACGCAATTGAATTCCGCATCAACGCAGAAGACCCAGATACATTTGTCCCAAACCCAGGAAAAATCACTTTGTATGCACCGGCAGGTGGTATGGGTGTTCGTGTGGACAGCGCGGTTTATACAGGATACACAATTCCACCAACATATGATTCAATGATTGCAAAGTTAATAATACACGCACAAAACAGACCGGCATGCATCATGCGTGCACAACGCGCATTAGATGAATTTGTAATCGAAGGTGTAAAAACAACAATACCATTACAAAGAAAACTGTTGAACAACAAAGATGTTAAACAGTTAAACATTGATAACAAATGGTTAGAAAATTATTTAAAAAAAGATTAAAAACACCGGCAAACGCCGGTTTTTTTTTTTTTTTAAATTTATCAACATTTGATAAGTTGTTTGATTTTCCATCCTGATTCACGCCCAAGCAAGTAGTTTGACCCGCAGCAAATATCATTTGCAATTATAATTTTCTTTGTTATAATGCCTGCTGTTTTGGGTGGTTAGCTCAGTTGGTTAGAGCGTTACGTTGACATCGTAAAGGTCGTTGGTTCGAGTCCAATACCACCCACCAGATTTCTTTCAAGGATAAAAATTTATGCGAATGTACAACTAATCTTAGAAATAAATTCAACGGGAATCATGCGACACCCCGTTGGTGTCGTTTTTTATTTAACAAAAGGCTTGAAACAATGGCGAAAAAATATTTGATTACTTCTGCATTACCGTATGTAAACGGCGAATTACACCTGGGACATCTGATTGGTTGCTATCTGCCCAGTGATGTTTATGCACGTTTTTGCCGGGCAATGGGGCGTGATGTTTTGTTTGTATGTGGCGCAGATGAACATGGAACACCCGCTGTTGTTGGTGCCGCCGCCGAAGGTTTGCCAGTTATTGAATACAATAATAAATACTATGAAAAACATTTACGTGCAGTTCGTGATTTTAACCTGTCGTTTGATTTGTACGGTCGCACACATACAGATAAACAAGAAAAATTAATTCATGAATTGTTTTCACGACTGGATGAACAGGGACTGATTGAAGAACGTGAAACAATTCAGCCATTCTCGGTTGATGATAATATGTTCTTGGCAGACCGCCAATTAGTTGGTACATGCCCAAAGTGTGGATTCGATGGTGCACGTGGTGACCAATGTGATAAGTGCAGCGCAACGTACGAGGCAACAGAACTGATTAACCCATGCAGCACAATTTCAGGCAGCGATAAAATTGAAATGCGACCAACAAAAAATCTGTTCTTTTTGGCGTCTAAGATTGAAAATAGATGGAAGGAATGGTTGGCAGAACATGCGCCAAAATGGTCTAAATCCGCTGCTGCGATTGCACGTGGTTGGGCAAACGAAGGTCTGCACGACACGTCAATTACACGTGATTTACCATGGGGAATACCGGTAAACAAGCCAGGATATGAACACAAGGTTTTCTATGTTTGGTTTGATGCACCATGGGGATACGTTTCAATTTCACAAGAGGCAAATAAAGATTGGGCAACATGGTGGAAAAACCCAGATGCATACTATGCACAATTTATGGGCAAAGATAATGTTAAATTCCATTCTGTATTCTTCCCAGAACAACAGTTGGCAATGAATGATAACTGGAAAACAGTCGATATGTTAAAGGGAATGAACTTCCTAAATTTCGAAGGTGGTAAATTCTCTAAATCACAAAAACGTGGTATATTCCTGGACAGTGCAATCGAAGAAGCACCGGCGGACGCATGGCGTTATGCGTTGTTAGCAAGCGCACCGGAAACAGACGATAATGATTTTACCATTGCACGATTTGCAGATATTGTTAACAAAGACCTGAACGGCATGTTGGGAAATTTTGTATCACGCGTATGTAAACTGACTGCGAAAAACTTTGGCAATAACGTACCTGCCGCGGGTGCAACAGACGCAGATTTAGAATCACAGATTAATGAAAAGTTATCTGAACTGACATCTGCGTTGGATGCGTGCGAATTTCGCAATGCGATTGCGGCGCTACGCGGGTTGTATGCGATTGGCAATGAATATATGACAAAAATGGAACCATGGGCGTTGGTTAAAAACGGTGACATAAACACGGCAGGCGCGGTGTTAAATAACTGTTTCCAGTTAATTGATTTATATGCGCGCGTGTCTGCACCGTTTATCCCAGCAGCAGCGGAAAAGATGCAGAATATTTTTGCAAATAAACAAGATTTATCATGGCCAGAAAAATTTGAATATCGCATTAGCGACAATGCAGAATTTACAGTGCCAGAAAATCTGTTTAATCGTATTGATGACGAAACAGTTGCACGACTGAGTGAAAAATACGCACCGAAAAAAGAAGACAACGCACCAAAACCAATCATTGCAGAAATTGTCGAGGTAAACAATCATCCAACGCGCGAAGATTTACATATCTTGACCGTTAACAACGGTGTGGAAAACATTCAGATTGTATGTGGCGCACCAAATGTATATGTTGGTCTGCGTGGCGTGTTGGCACCAGTGGGATGTAAATTACCAGGCGCAAAAAAACCAATGGCACAACGCACCGTTGCAGGCGTTGAATCATTTGGCATGATGTGCAGCGCAGCAGAACTGGGGCAGGGCGACAATGGTAATGAAATCATCGACCTGGGGACGGATGCAGAAGTTGGAACAGAATACAAATTGAATTAAGGATTTTAATTTGAATACATCTAAGCAGACAAACCTGATCCCAGGAGATAAAAAACACCTGCTGGGACTGGCATTCTTTGCAAATGCAGGCACACATTCTGTTAATGATATTAACATACCACACACAAAGATTATCCCCATATACAACACGTGGTTAAAACACAGAAATTTCTGTAACAAAATGGTATTGTCTGGGACAAAACAGAAAATCAAATAATTTTTATGGTTGCAGCAAATAAAACTTGTGCTATTATGTGCCGCCAAATATAAAGGATATAATTATGTTAGATAGATTAAATACAGATAAATTTGAACAAAGAAAAGTATGTTCAGTTCGTTTAAATGGTAATAAAATGCAGATAAATGCTGCTGTTTCAGATATAGAAAGCATAAAAAAGATTGTTCAGCACTTTCACAATATTTGCAGTATATATTCTGTACAGATTTCAATTACTGATGAAATGTATAACACCAGAACAGGTTTTGCAGAAAAAACATTAAACAGAACCGTACGTGATTTTTACATGGCTGATAAAATTTCAACTGTTGGTGAAATCAAAAAAGAAAACCCAAATGTAAAATTGTCACCAGCAGTTACACACGAAGAGGATTTAAACGCACCTGCAATTAAAACACATTCTTCGTCACACGACATTGTTTCTTTGAATAAATGGAGTGGTAAAAGAGATATTTCAACAGAGGCAACACAGTCGTGGAAAAAATTAAACAAAAATAGCGATATTGTTGTTGATACAAATCTGAATCAAATATACCCAGAAAAAACTGGCAAGTTGCCTGTTATGTTGACAGAATTATTACAACATGTCAGATAATAATTTAAAATTGGTTTTGTTGTCGTGTTGTGCACCGTGCAGTGCGGGCGCAATTCGACAACTGGCCGATGGATTAATTCCAAACGTTTCAGATTTTATTGTTTTATTTTATAACCCAAATATTTTCCCAGAATCAGAATATAGTAAACGTATGCGTGAACAGATTAAATACTGTGAAAGCGTTGGTGCAAAGTACGCGGTATTAGAATATGACCATGATGCATGGCGCGCAGCAGTTCAGGGATTAGAGACGGAACCAGAACGTGGCGCACGGTGTTCGGTCTGCTTTGCATATAGATTTCGGCGCGCTGTACAATTCGCACGTGAAAACGGATATAATGCAATTGGTAGTGTTCTGGGGGTATCACGACACAAAAGCCAATCACAGGTTGACACGGCCGCAGAATCTGTATGCGGCGATATAACATACACACCAATTAAATGGGATGAAAATTTACGTGTGCAAATTAACCGCGAATCTGATTTCTATCGTCAGAATTATTGCGGTTGCGAATTTAGTATTCGCAAAGTATAATGCCATTAAGATTTAACAAAAGGCAAAACATGTCATCAATATTTGTATTCCCAGGTCAGGGCGCACAAAGTGTCGGTATGGGACGTGAATTATATGAAAACAATGCGGATGCACGCGCGGTCTTTGATGAAGTGGATGCGGCACTGGGGCAAAAATTATCGGATATTATTTTTAATGGCCCAGCAGAAGAATTAACACTGACGGCAAATGTGCAACCGGCAATTATGGCAACATCTATTGCGATGCTGCGCGCATCGGGTGCAAAACTGCCGGAATTTGTCGCAGGACATTCGTTGGGTGAATATACAGCATTGTGCGCAGCGGGTGCACTGTCTGTGGGGGACGCGGCAAAATTATTACGTGCACGTGGGAACGCCATGCAACATGCCGTACCGGTGGGCCAAGGGTTGACCGCCGTATTATTGGGTTTAGATATTGATGCCGTACGTGAAATTTGCAATGATACAGATTGTGATGTTGCAAATGATAATTCACCAGGTCAGGTTGTAATTTCGGGCGCACGTGAAATCGTTGAACGAACAATGGAAATCGCCAAAGAACGTGGCGCAAAACGCGCAATGCCATTAGCACTGTCTGTGCCTGTTCATTGTCGTATTCAAGAACCCGCAGCAGAAGAAATGCGAACTGCAATAGAATCTGTGAAATTTAATACGCCATGTGTGCCATTAATTTCAAACAAGACATGTGCACCACTGACTGATATAGATGAAATAAAAGAAGCATTAGTGTATCAAATTACACATGGTGTACGTTGGCGCGAAAGTGTTCTGAATATGGCAGAAATGGGCATTACTGAAATGATAGAAGTTGGACCAGGCAATGTATTGACCGGACTGTGTTCACGTATAACAGATAAGATAACCGCAAAAAAATTGGAGATATAATTATGTTTGATTTAACAGGTAAAGTCGCACTGATTACAGGCGCAACAGGTGGTATCGGGGCAGAAATTGCAAAAAAAATGAAACAGGCCGGCGCAACAGTTGTTGTTTCAGGTCGTAATACCGCAAAAATGGATGCGGAATTTGGTGATGAATATATCAAGATTCCAGCCGACCTGGCCCAAGAGGGGGCAGCCGTTGAATTAATTATGGATACAATAGAAAAAGCAGGTAAAATTGATATCTTGATTAACAATGCTGGTATCACACGTGATACACTGCTGATGCGCATGACAGATGAACAATTTGACGAAGTTATTAATACAAATCTGCGTTCATGCTTTAAAATGTGCCGTGCAGCAATTATGCCAATGATGAAAAATCGTTTTGGACGTATTATCAATATGGCGTCAATTATTGGTACAATCGGTGGACCAGGTCAGGCAAACTATGCCGCATCAAAAGGTGGCATGATTGCAATGACTAAATCAATCGCAGCCGAGGTTGCATCACGCGGAATCACTGCAAATGCAATTGCACCAGGATTTATCAAAACACCAATGACTGACGTTTTGCCAGAAGATTTAAAGAAAACATATCTGGCCCAGATTCCAGCCGGACGATTTGGCGAACCAGAAGATATTGCGAACGCATGTGTGTTCTTAGCATCTGATGAGGCATCGTATATCAATGGACAAACATTACATGTAAATGGCGGTATGGGACGCTTCTAAGAAAATGCAAAAATATGATGTGATTGTTATCGGGGGAGGGCACGCCGGGGTTGAAGCCGCGGCTGCATCCGCACGACGTGGCGCAAAAACACTGTTGTTAACCCAGGCATTGTCTGATTTAGGGGCACTGTCGTGCAACCCCAGTATTGGTGGGCCCGGTAAATCACAAATGGTGGCTGAAATGGATGCGTTTGGTGGCGTCATGCCACGGGCAGCCGATCGGGCCGGCATTCACTGGCGCACACTGAATGCAACACATGGCGCAGCAACCCAGGCACTGCGCGCACAAATTGACCGTAATCTGTATCATGATGCAATTGTTGATATTTTGAGCGAATATAAAAACCTGGATTTAATATTTGAAGCAGTTGAAGATTTGGATGTTAATAATGCAATCGTTAATGCTAAATACCAGGCACGCGCAATTATTCTGACAACAGGTACTTTTCTGCAAGGCGTAGTTACACGTGGCGCAGAAAAAATCTCATCAGGGCGTTTGCAAGATGACGGCACATATCAAGAGGCGGACAAAAATATTTCTGCCGTTTTATCAGCAGCAGGGTTTAAATTACTGCGATTAAAAACAGGAACACCTGCACGTATAAAACGCGAATCCATTGATTTTTCAGTTTGCGAAATTCAGCCAGGCGATAATCCACATGATTGGTTCAGTAACGGGGATGAAAATAACAATTATGATTCTGTTTGCTATATTACACACACAACAGAACACACACATAATGTTATTCGCGAAAATATCAAAGATGCACCAATGTATAATGGTGATATTGTGGGAACTGGTCCACGTTATTGCCCCAGTTTGGAAGACAAGGTTATGCGCTTTCCAGAACATACATCACATCATGTATTCTTGGAACCAGAAGGATGGAACAGCGATTTAATTTATCCAAATGGGATTTCAACCAGTTTTGGCAGCGATGTTCAAGACAAATGGATTCATACAATCCCAGGTCTGGAAAATGCAGAAATCGTGCGTTACGGATACGCAATTGAATACGATGCAATTGATGCGCGTGCACTGAATGATAAACTGCAAAGCAAAGATATTCCGCATATGTTCTTTGCGGGACAAATTAACGGCACATCGGGATATGAGGAAGCTGCCGCCCAGGGTTTGATTGCAGGTGCAAATGCCGCAGCATATGCAATGGGGTTGGACGAATTAAAAATAGATAGAACAAATTCTATGATTGGTGTTTTGATTGACGATATAACAACACTGGGGGTTGATGAACCATACCGAATGTTTACATCACGCGCAGAATATCGTCTGTCGCTGCGCGCAGACAATGCAATTGCACGACTGGGGCCAATCGGTGTAAACCTAGGATTAATTTCCCAATCGGATTTTGATAAAAAGTTTGCTAAACGTGCTGAAAAAATCGCAGAAAATGACAAATTCTATGCAGGATATATCGCACGCAACGAACGTGAAATTGCCGCATACAAACGTGATGCAGAATTAAAAATTCCAACAGATTTTGTGTACACTGGTTTGCCAGGATTGACCAATGAACTGATTGAAAAATTAACCGCTGCGCGTCCAGAAAACATCGCCAGTTTGTCCAGAATACCTGGCATGACACCGGCAGGGATTATGGTTGTCTTGCGTAAGATTAAGGCATAAAAAAACCGGCAAATGCCGGATTTTTTATTTCACATGTGCAACTGCCATGGCGCGTTGCGCTTCTTGGCATAATAATGTGTAGCGACCTTTTAGCAAAAAATTAATAATGCGTGATTCTGCGTCAGTTAATGGATGCTGAAAACCATTTGTTTCATAAACAAAACATTTTGGCAGACCAGATTCATCACAATAAATAAAAACCGTATTCTTTTTCGAAAATACACGATATTCGCCCGGCCATTTCTTTATCTGGTGCGCGCTGTTAATTGTTGTAAAAACATCTTTCACTGTCATTGACATAGGATTCCCCTGTTGCTTAGTTCTATTTCCGGGGGAATTTATAGGATACTTATGCCATTTCGTCAAGTAATTTTTATACTGTATTCAATACTTGCATTTTTGTTTTATACGTTGTATTCTGGGGAAGTGATGAAATTAACAACAATAATTATTATTAAATAATGGACACTGCGCTTTGGCGGTGGCTGGGGCGCATGGGCGCCCTTTTTTTAATATAAAGACGGAGTAAAAATATGGCATACCCAAAAACAGACCCACGTGCAGATTTTCCTGCGTTGGAACAACAGGTGTTAGAATACTGGCGTGAAAATAACACTTTTCATAAGTCTTTGGAACAAACAAAACAAGGACACCCGTTCAGTTTCTTTGATGGTCCGCCCTTTGCAAATGGTAAGCCGCACTGGGGGCATTTAGGGGTATCTGTTGTAAAAGATATGATTTCTCGTTTCCAGACAATGAACGGAAAATTTGTTCGCCGTGAATTAGGATGGGATTGTCATGGGTTGCCCGCAGAAAATTCTGTTGAAAAAAAACAAGGCCGCGCTGCCAAAGATATTGTCGCAACAGACGGCATCAATGCATTCTGTGATATGTGTCGCACAGACGTTATGACATATACAAATGAATGGAATCGTTTTATTACACGCATGGGTAGATGGGTTGATATTGGTGATGAATATGGTTATAAGACCATGAATAAAAACTATATGGAATCTATGCTGTGGACATTAAAATCACTGTATGAAAAAGGATTGTTGTATAAAGATTACAGCGTAAATCCATTTGACTGGGTCAATGGGACAGTTGTATCAAATTCCGAAGCATCCAGTGATTATCGCGAAATTGTTGATGATGCAGTAACCGTTTGGTTTGAATTAGAAAACGGCGACCGCGCGATTGCATGGACAACAACACCATGGACATTGCCGGCAAATTCGGCATTGGCAGTTAATCCAAACATGGAATACCTGCGTATGCAAGATAGCGACGGTGCAATTTATGTTATTGCAGCATCGCGTTTAAAGGCATATGAAAAACAATTTGCAAACGCAACCGAAATTGGACGCGTAAAAGGTTCTGATTTGGTGGGTATGCACTATGCGCCGTTGTTCCCATATTATGCAGGTCAGTCTGATTTATTATTCCAGGTAATTCCGGCAGACTATGTTTCCGATGGTGATGGTACAGGTATTGTTCATATTGCACCTGCGTATGGTGCCGATGACTTTTGGGCGGCAAAAAATATTGATGCAAAATTCCCAGTATTGTTAAATGTGGACAGTTATGGAAATTTTGATGAAACAGTTGTGGATTTTGCAGGGCAAAATATCTTTGCGGCAACACCTGGGATTTTAGAATGGCTGAAATCAAATGGACGACTGGTTAAAAAAGAACAATATAAACATTCATATCCATTTGGCGACCGCAGTAAGGAAAAACTGATTTATCGCGCGACAGATTCTTGGTATATCGATGTGCCAAAGATTAAAGATAAACTGATTGCAAATAATGCGTTGGTCAACTGGACCAGTGCAGGTGAACGTTTCCGTTCATGGATTGAAAATGCACGTCCATGGTCAATTTCACGAAATCGTTTCTGGGGGATGCCATTGCCAATCTGGGAAAAAGATGGCGAATTCAAAATATTTGGTTCAATCGCAGAATTAGAAGAATTCTTTGGGGTTGAGGTTGCAGACCTGCATCGTCCGACATTAGATAAACTGGAAAAAGATGGGTGGACGCGTATTCCAGACGTTTTGGATTGTTGGGTAGAATCAGGTTCTATGCCATGGGCATCACTGCACTATCCGTTTGAAAATGCAGAACGCTTTGCGGCGACATTCCCGGCCGATTATATTATCGAAGGTCAGGACCAGACACGTGGTTGGTTCTATGCGCTGATGGTGTTGGCAACGGCGTTGTTTGATAAACCTGCATTTAAATGCGTTTCTGCAAATGGTATGGTTGTGGACGAGAATAAGAAAAAATTCTCGAAATCATTGCGCAACTTTGTTGACCCAAGCGAACAAATTGAACAATATGGCGCAGATGCAGTGCGTTTGTATATCTTGGGTTCTAATTTTATGAAGGCAGAACCGGTTCCTGTTGATAAAGAAGGCAAGGTTTTCGTTGAATCAACAAAAACAATTCAGACACCGCTGTGGAATGCGTATCACTTCTTTACATTATATGCGAACGCAGGTAATGTTGTTGCACATGAAATTACAGAAGGTGCAACTGCGTTGGATAAATATATCTTGGCAGAATTAGACGTTTTGATTGCAGCGGTAACAAATTCACTGAATGAATATAAACCAGATGTGGCAATTAAAGAATTTGTTAGATTCTTGGACATCCTGAACAACTGGTATATCAGACGTGGTCGTGCACGTTTCTGGGACGAAGAACAGGCAGCGTTTGATACACTGTATACCGTGTTGGTAAAGTTCTGTCGCGTAATTGCGCCATTTGCACCATTTGTCGCAGAATATATTTTCAGAAATCTGACAGGTGGGGAATCTGTTCATTTAACACAATTCCCATCAGCAGGCACAGTTGATACAAAAATCGTAGATGATATGCGTCGCGTACAATCAATTGTATCTGTTGGAAAACAGTTGCGCGAACAATATAAACTGCGTAATCGTTTGCCGTTAAATTCACTGACGGTGGCGGGTGCAAATATGCCGGAATATGCCGACATTATCAAAGATGAATTAAATGTAAAATCTGTTGCGTTTAATGAAACATTTGATGATGTGGCAGACAGTTTTGTTTATCTGATTACACCAAAGATTGGTGCGCGTCTGGGTGGTGCATTGCGTGATATTATCCCGGCGGTAAAACGCGGTGATTATCAAGTTGCGGGTGATAAATTATTGACCGCAGGACATGAATTAAATTCAGATGAATTTGAAATGCGTCTGACTGTGCGTGATGGTGTTACAGGTGCGGCATTGCCAGATAATACGGCAGTGGTCGTTCTGGATACAGAGGTTAATTCTGATCTGATTGCCGAAGGTTTGGCAAATGATGCATTGCGCTTTATCCAAGATACGCGCAAGGCAGCGGGATTAGATGTATCAGACCGCATCGTTATGACATACTGTGCCGACCCGGCATTGGCAATCGCAATCGAACAGCATAAAAAACGCATTATGCGCGATGCGTTAATTGTTGAAATGATGACAGGTGATGGTGAATACAACCAAGACATCGAAGGGTATTCATTCAGCATTTCTGTTAACAAGGCATAAAGGAGTAAGTTATGGCAAAATATTATTGTAGAAAATATTTTTACCCAGAAAAATACGATAGATACAAATGTGAACAAAATGAACTGCGAGTATGTCCGCGCGAATGTTGTTCTTCTAGTTGGTGTTCACACAAATTGTATTTGGATAACGAACAGTTCGCAGTACTGGACAGTTTTCGTGTTGTAAAGGCACAAAATCTGGAAATCTTGAAACAAAATAAACAGATTATTGAAAAACTGGCATTGCAACAATTACAGAAATTAAAATAATGACACCGGCACAATATTTTGATGCAGTTATACCGACCGTTGATATGACAATTCGGTCGGAACTGTATCATACAAATGAATTTAATTTTGCAGTGGCGGTGATTTTATCTGCCCAGGCGACTGATAAAAAAGTGAACGAAGTTACACCTGAATTATTTCGCGTGGCACCAACACCACAAAAAATGTTAAACCTGGGGATTGATGGACTGAAAGAACATATACGCGTTATTTCTTTCTTTAATAACAAGGCAAAAAATATTATCGCGTTGGCCGAAATTCTGGCGGCGGAAAATATTACAGATACTTTCCCAGAAAAATATCACAATCGTGATGAATTGATGAAATTGCCGGGAATTGGTCAAAAGACGGCTAATGTTGTTTGCAATGTTTTATGGGGCGCACCGAATATTGGTGTGGACACTCATGTTTTTCGCAATGCACACAGATATGGTTGGGTTAGTGATTCCGACAACACACCAGAAAAGGTTGAGACAAAATTATTAAAGAAAATTCCGCGCGAATATCATCCGGTTGTTAATCACGTTATGGTTCTGCATGGACGTTATGTTTGCAAGGCAGTAAAACCAAACTGTGAAATTTGCGCCGCAGCAGAATTTTGCCCGTTCAGAAAAAAAATTCAGAAATAAAAACACCGGCATTTGCCGGTGTTTTTATATTATTTACGCAGACCTAATTTCTTAATCAAGGCTTCGTAATCAGATGCATTACGTTTCTTGATATAGGCCAACAATTTTTTACGACGATTAACCATCATCAACAGACCACGTTTTGAATGGTTGTCTTTGTGGTTTGCCTTCATATGTTCTGTTAAGTTGCGAATACGTTCAGTTAAAACAGCAACCTGAGATTCAACAGAACCGCCGTTATCTTTTTCAGATACTTTATATGCCTGAATCAATTCAGACTTTTTTGCTTTTGTTACGGACATTATATTTTCCTTTTTATTTTAAATTGTTCGTTTGGGATGCAGAACGCCATCTGTTACCGCGCCAATGCCGATGAAATTATCATCACTGTATACACGATACATACCGTTCTTTGCATCCGTTTTCACAAAGCCACCGTTTTTATAAAATTCAGCGTCCTTGCAGGCAAGATTCAGAACCGGAATGTCCCCCAGTCCAAAATCCACCGGTTTTAGGTTTTCACCAAAACTGCCACTATTATTAAACAGATTTTCCAAAAAATCAAGTTTTACGGCATCTTTTATATCAAAACCGTTTGCAGATGTGCGACGTATCATGTCAACTGTGGCAAGTGCACCATATTTTTTCGCAATATCGCGCGCAACAGAACG
>CAJGDN010000022.1 GCA_904502245.1 uncultured Alphaproteobacteria bacterium
AAGTCTTTTGGGAAATCGCCGTTCTTCATCGCTTCATAGTTGAAAGTATGCTTAGATTTCTTGTTCTTTCTGGCCCACAGCAATGTTTCATGACTGGCTGTAAAATAGCGACAAGACATATTCGGGCTGGCATTTGGCTTAAACCAAGTAATGTCGTTCAAGATATGAAAACCCAGCAACTGCATCGCATAGCCGCATGAATAAATGCTGTGATGTGTACCACTGACCCACAATGTTCCATTTGGCTTTAAGACACGATGACAGGCACACAGCCACTTTTTATGAAACTCAAAATCTTCACTAAGACCATGCGATTTATCCCAATCGCCTTTGTTCACAGAAACAACACAACCATTCTGGCAGGTGATACCACCGTTGGACAGCATGTATGGTGGGTCCGCAAAAATCATGTCAAAAGTGTTTTCGGGGATTTCGGCTAACTTTTTCAGGCAATCTTCACAATAAAGTCGATACTGTTTCTTATTCATAATTTGTAATCAAAAGTTCCCGAATTGCATCACGACCGTCCGCCTTGGAATTTATCAGTCGCTTGGCCATAATGCGATTTATCTTATAATCTTGGTACAGGTCGTCAAAAAACGGGTCATCAACATAGTTTGTTGGGTCGGAATTGCTTAACATCTGCAAAGCACCCATTTGATGACAGACATCAAAAACATTTTTTAATCTGATTTGTTCATTGTCATCAAAGTCACCAACCGCATATGAATTAAATGATGAAGTCTCACGAATTGGGCGATATGGTGGGTCGTAATAGATAAAGGTGTCATCCGTCACATACTTTGATGTATCGCCAAAGTCGCCCTGAATAATTGTTGCAATCTGCAAAGCATCAGACACATTACGCAGGTTTTCTTCATCCAATATACGTGGGTTTGTATATTTGCCCATTGGAACATTGAACTTATTCTTGCTGTTCACACGGAACAGGCCATTAAAGCAAGTCCGGTTCAAGAATATCGTCAATGCCGCACGGCGAACAAAACCGGTACGATAGACATTCGCATCAATGTCTTTGTCGAATTCATTATATTCATCACGACGTGCGTAATAGTATTCTTTTTGATTCTCGGTTAACCGATATTCAGTCTGCAATTTAGTCAGTTCGACAATCAATTCTTCAACATTATGCTTGATAACATTGTAAAGAATAACCAATTCAGGATTGATATCGAACAAATACGCTTCTTGGATTTGGTATTTATTATAGATGTCAAAGAACACGGCACCGCCACCAACAAAAGGTTCAATATAGCGTTTGATGCCACCCATTTTCAGTTTTAATGGCAATTTAGGTTCGATTTGGTCCAATAACTGACCCTTGCCACCAGCCCATTTCAAGACAGGTTTGCAATCAACATAATCCGGCAATCTGGCGGGTATAGCAATCACGTATTCCTTTCCTTTGATTTGATAATAGAAAATATCACCGCCTGAATCCAGTATATTTTTGCTTTACGAGATATCAGGCGTTAAAATGCTTGGCTAGTATATTATCCAGCTGAGCCCGGATTTCGGAAAAGTCCTTGGACAGGTCCAAATTTGATACGCTTATTTGATTGCCGCTCATTTGATAAGTATCGTTTGGGGCTATTTGTTCGTCAGTCTTTGCATAAAGCAACATCCCTGATACCTTGTGGGGAGTTTTATTTCGCAATAATTCCGCTTCCTTATTTTTTACATAAGTAAATATTTGGTATAAGTTGCCGGAATGTAATGTTAATTTGTCAGAGTGATTATTGTTTGATAAAGCCCTGCGATAATATTTTGCATCAATAATCAATACGTCTTGCTTGTTTTTGTCTTTTTTTGTCAGTGTAATGTCTGTCTGCATAATCGGAAGCAGGTTTCTGTTGTCATCATCCAGAACCCACGGAATTTGCAGCGCTTCCGATTTGATAATATTACTGTGTTCCTGTCTGTAATATTCTAATATGAACTTTTCATACAAACGGCACATGCTTTGTTCGTCGATGAACGTAGCTAATTTTGAATGCCCTGTATCTGTTGTTTGCAACAGACCCCGTGCCAATAAATTACATATATTTATCAAGATTCTGTAATTTTGATTGTTTCTATGAAATGTTATCGAACCCCATTTAACGTTTTTTAAGTCAATGTCATCAACATTTGATAAAAATAACAAGGATTGTTTCAGACGTGATTTGTGCCTGTCGTTAACATTGTCGTTACGCAACAATAATGATGCGGCCGACTTAACAACCTGATTATAGATATTATTTTCTGACAATTCATCAAATTCGCAGTTTATCTGTTGGCGTTTCAAGATTTTATTACGAATAGTTTCTTGAATATTTATCTTCCCGCGAATGGTTGTTAAATCATCTTTTTTATGGATATATTCTTTGTATAACCCACGTTTTAGCTGGTATGTAACCCCTTGGGCCAAAATAGCGGCAAACAAATCATGTATATTGTCAAAATCTTCGGTGGCCATATCTGCATACCCAGTATGCTTTATAAATTCAAAAGCATAACTGAGCATGTAATAAATATTTTTGATACGGATTCCCTTGTCGATTATCATTTAATAAGCTCTTCCAGGGTAGCAATATGTTGTTTTTGCACAGATACATTATCAAACCAGTATTCCTCAATTAATGGGATTAAATCGTATTTAACAATAGATTTGATGCTAGATTCCGGATTGCACAAATAACTATGGCCAATACAGAATCCTTGTCCCAATGCAGAATCATTTGCAATCTTTTCGTTTAATTCAATGATTTTCTTGGCTAAGTCATTGAAGATAGGGTTCTTCTTCAGATGCTTCTTAAAGCCTGCTGTTTCAAATCCTGGTTCCATCTTAACAAAGCTGAATCTGCGTCTCAGTGCGTAATCTATCATTGCCAAACTGCGGTCTGCAGTATTCATCATACCAATAATATACAGGTTTTTTGGCACAATAAATGTATCTTTTGCATAAGCCAATTGAACAGGTTTACCACGATAATCTGATTCAATCATCATCAGTAATTCGCCGAAAATTTTACTCATATTCCCACGATTGATTTCATCAATTACAAAGAAATAGTCATTGTCTGGATCGTTGAGTGCTTTGATACAAAAGTCATAAAATATACCCCGATTCAGCTCAAAACCATCCCCGGCCGGTTTATAGCCAATAACGAAATCTTCATATGAATAGTTTTGATGGAATTGTATGAATTTTACACGTGACTCATCTTTTTTGCCTATCAAAGAATACGCAAGCCGTTCTGCGGCGAATGTTTTTCCAACTCCAGGTGCACCCTGTAAAATAATATTTTTCTTTACTTTTAACAGTTCTGCGATTTCGTCATATTTTGCTTCTGTCATAAATACTTCGTTCAAGAAGTCTTGTTTTGTATATTTGGTCAAAGCAACCGCCGCATTCAATAAATTTGGTTTTGCGTTGGCTTCATCTATCAAATCCATAATGATGTTATATTCTTCGGCCGTGACCTTAAACAAACTGCCATGTAAACTTCTAAAAAATTCCAGATTTGCCAATTCTGGCATTGATTTTAGGTCTTGGTATTCTATTGGTGTTTCCAGATCTTTTATCTTGGAAAAATACAGGTTGTCTTTATCTTTTCTTGTAACTTTACATAACGCCATAATCTTTTTGTTTGGGCTTGCTTCATATCCAATTACGATATCGCCGGCCTGGGCGTCACGGAAATTCTGCGGAATACGTCTTGGGTTTCCGTTTTCGTTCAACAGAGTATAAAACTGTTCTGCCCCAACTGTAATGTTTGAAAAGTTCCAGATTTTTGGATTTGCACTTAACCACCAGTAGTTTATTTGACTTGATGGATTGTTTGTTTTTGCCATAGGCTCTCCTGTATCCTTTTTGCGTGAAACAAAGAAACAAAAATCGACAGTTGTTACCTTTAGTTTCCTATCCTTATAATGATTTGCTTCGATATGTTTTTGTACCAATTCGGCCAGTTCTGTATCTTGCTTAATTGTTTTACTAACCTCGTTATACAGTGCAAAACAAGATGTGATATTATCTTGTTGTCCCTTTTTTACATCGTATTGGGCATCCAATGCCTGCACAACACCCTTATATTCGCTGAATTTATATATGTAATATTTATCCGGATTGTGTAACCACAGATATGTGCTGATTGTATTTTCTGTTTGATAATGGTTTGCAAAATTGTTGTTTTGCTTGTGTTTTTCTAACAATTTATCAGATGTCTTCTTAAAACCCTCTATACGCTGTGTCAGTTCAAGTGATTCATCAAACAGATTTCTGAACATTTTGCGAACCTGTTCAGGATTTTTTTCGGCGAACAACAGTATCATTTTGGCGGGAAAGAACCCGGCACTTGCCAACAAATTTCCGGTTTTGCTCAGACTGGCCTTCAACATTTCATAAAAGTTTTTTGCATCTATATTCCAATTATCTTGAAAAGTCTTGATTGCAACCCATTTATAATTTTCATTTTTCCAACGTGCTGAAAAATCAGCTTTGTATTCAGATAATAATGTGGCCAGTTTATCTTTGTTTAGCATAATCCCTTCCTATGGTAATAATTTTATATCTATTATATACCATGAACTCATTATTGATAAGGACTTTTTTCCAACTTCAATAACTTATTTGTATCGATATGTCTGCCACAGGGTTTCAAACCGTTTGGTGTATTCTTG
The DNA here is from genome assembly GCA_904502245.1 of uncultured Alphaproteobacteria bacterium. GTDB lineage: Bacteria > Pseudomonadota > Alphaproteobacteria > Rs-D84 > Rs-D84 > Enterousia. Next base: position 4,687 of record CAJGDN010000022.1, read on the forward strand.
TGCTGGGTGGGTCAGGAAGATGCAGTTTTCTACCTTAATAGAAATTTTATGTAAAACTGCAGAAAATTTCTATTATGACAGAAATTTTTGTCATAAAAGCCGAAAGTGGGTCGAAAAATGTGCAAAAATGTCAAAAAGTGGGTTGAAAAATGTGCAAAAAGTCTAGGGGTTCTGGCCCGATAGAAATTTTCGGAATTATTCCAAAAGTTTCTGTTATGATAGAAATTTGTTCCTTTTCGTGTAAAATCGTGTAAAATCGTGTAAAAACACGGCAATGGCCGCACAACGTTTTATACCAAGGCCTAAGGAAACAAATGAAAGTAACTGCTGCAATTTTTAAGCGTGGGGACAAAGTCTTGTTGATGCGACGGGCGGTTGACCAGCCGTTGGCGGGTGAATGGGAATACCCCGGCGGTAAGTTTGAAGACGGCGAAGACGGCCCAACATGCTTGCACCGGGAACTGGCCGAAGAATTGGGGATATATGCACAAATCGGCGACCTGATTACCATTGCAAAGCATACCACGGATTCTGGCAAGGTAATCGAACTGCACGCGTATGAAATCAAATCCTACACCGGCGAAATCCAACTGCGCGTCCACGATGATATGCACTGGGTGCCAGTCCACGACCTGCCATCCCACCCACAATTACCTGCAGACTTAATTGTGTCACAAAGCTTACAATAATATATTGATTTTTTTAACTTTTATGCTAGTTTGTTTTTATAGATAATTTATGGGGGTGTTTTTATGGCACATAGACCTATTAGTATTGTTAATTTATCTCTTGAATTTCCGCACAAGGTTTGTTTTAACGGTTTTTCTACCCAGATTTTACCGGGTGACAGGATTGCTATTATTGGTCGCAATGGGACGGGCAAATCATCTTTGGTAAAAATGTTGCTGGGCGAGATGGACGGAACAACCGGACGCATCAGTGGGTTAGATGGGTTGAATATTGGTTATGTTCCACAAACGGTGCTAGAACACGATAATTTAAGTGGTGGCGAACGATTTAACAAGGCTTTTTCAGAAGCTTTGGCATGTAATCCTGATGTTTTAATCTTGGATGAGCCTACAAACCATTTAGATCAAAATATAAAATATTCCTTGTTGCGAAAGTTAGATAGTTATACAGGGACATTAATAATCGTGTCGCATGATTTGGATGTTTTAACGGGTGCTGTTGAAAAACTGTGGCATATAAAAGACGGTAAAATAACCGTGTTTTCTGGTGACTATGATGATTATATTGCAGAACAGGATATTTTGTTTGGCGTTCGTCAGCATACATTAAATGAATTAAAGAAACAGAAAAAACAAATCAAGGTTGAAAAACAAAAAGAACAACAACGTATGGATAAAAAACGCGTTATTAAAGATAAAAATAAAATGGCGTTTGATGGCAAGGCAGATAAAAATCAATTGAAATCTGGGGCGAAAATAGCACGACTGCGCGAGCAGTTAGAAACAGTTCAGAATAATATTTCGCAAAACAGATTGCCCGAAAACCTGCAACCAAATTTTGTTCTGGACAGTGCATATGTTTCTTCGTCTTCGACTCTGGTTTCTGTGTCGTTTGGTTCGTGTGGATATGCGGTTGGTGCGCCAGTAGTGTCCAATATATATTTTTCTATGGGGCCAAAAGATAAAGTTGCGATTAATGGTAACAATGGGTCAGGTAAGACCACATTTGTGCGTGCATTGATGCAGAGTCCAGGTATCATATATGATGGCGACTGGCATCTGCCAAAAAGCAACGAAATCGGATATGTTGACCAGCATTATGCGAATCTGGATATTAACAGTACGGTATTTCAGACGATAAAAGATACAAATGTCTTTGTGACAGACCAAGAAATTCGTAAACACTTGAACAGCTTTTTATTCAGAAAAAATGAAGAGGTTTTTTCCAAGGTCAATACATTGTCAGGTGGTGAAAAAGCGCGTTTGTCGCTGGCTCAAATTGCGGCCAGACCGCCTAAGTTATTAGTGTTGGACGAAATAAGTAACAATGTGGATTTGGATACAAAAAATTATATTCTGGATGTTTTAAAGCAGTATCCTGGGGCATTTGTGTTAATATCTCATGAAAAGGCATTTGTTAATGCGTTGCCATTAACTGCACAGTACGTAATAAAGAACGGTATGCTTGCAAATCAAAAATAGGTGTTTGTCATGAATGGGTATTTTCAGGACTTTAGTTTGCATAACCATTCTAGTTTTAGTGACGGCGAGAGTTCTGTTGAAGATGTTGTTTGTGCTGCAGTTCGGTCGGGTGTAAAATATGTTGGGATTTCTGATCATTTGTGTTTACATCCTGGGAAGCCGGGTACAATGGGTCAAAAAGATTTAGAAAAATATGTTCAGCATGTTAGAAAAATTGGAAATCAATCTAATGTACATGTCCTGTTAGGGGCTGAGGTGGACGTGCCTATAACAGATGATGAATGGAAATTATGTGCGGAATTAAAACAAAAATATCAATTTGATTATTTTATAGGCTCTGTTCATCCGTTCAGTTGCTATGAAGACAAATTAGCAATGAAAAATAAATTTGATACAGACTTGCCATCATTATTAAAAGAACACAGTGTTTACTGGAGGCAGGTTTATTCTTTGGCACAATCTGATCTGTTTGAAATACTGGGGCATCTGGATGTCTATAAAGTGTCAGGGGCGCAAACAGAACAATATTTTATCCCCGAAATTGAAAATGTCCTGGATGTGGCTAAGGTCAATAATAAAATTGTAGAAGTTAATATGTCTGGATTTTATGAGTCCTTGGTTGGCGAGCAGTTGCCGTCTAACAAGATAGTTTCAGGTTGTATTCAAAGGGGAATTCCATTGATTTTAAGCAGTGATTCCCATAATTGTAAGCATGTTGTCCGTGATTTTGAACGGGGGAAAAATTTGGTGACCAAGCTAGGTGGGGCGATTGCAACCAGGTACAGTTGCGCTCAACTGAAGAAAATATTTAATTCTTATCATGCGAAGCTTCGCTAGACTTAGCATTGCGTTTCAACAGCTCTTTTAGCACCTGTTTAACATACATACAGTATGGACGGTCCAATTTATGTTTGTTTCCAAACAAAACCTCGGCTTCTAATGGGCATCCGCCGCCACAAATATAAAAGGCAGGGCACTTCCAGCATTTTTCCTTGTTTATCGTAAGGTTTTTTGCCCAGTCTTTATAAAACTTGTTTTTAAATATTGTTTCAAAAGAGTCTTTGTTTATGTTTCCGCAAATTTCCTTGGGGGTATTCCAATAGCCATGACAAACACTCAGGTCGCCATTTGGTCGAACGACCAATTGTTGCCCGCCAGATGCCGCACAATCACTATAGCAGAATGATGGGCTGTGGAATGCGATTATCTTTCTTGCCAATCTGTTATCTTTTGTTGGCGTGTCTGCCAAGAAATCGTACGATTCAAACAACAGTTTTGTTGCCTTGGGGATATATGTTTTCCAATCGGCATCCTTGTTATGAAATTGCATCAAATTATAATTAACAGCTTCAATGCCCAGACTTTTTACCCATGGCAGAAATGTGTCGTCATCTAATGTTGTGTCTGAAATAGTAACAGACAGACCGAAATTGATCTTGCGTTCCTGCAGTTTTTTGATTTTTGGAATCACGGTATCATACACGCTGGCACCAGATTCAAAGAATATTCTGTTTTCATCAGTTATGTGCTTTGGGCCATCCAGCGATATTCCAATGTTCATTTTATGTTCAGCAAAGAAGTCTATAACCTCATCCGTCAAAGCGGTTCCGTTTGTAACAATCGCAAATTCAATTGGGATTTCTGATTCTTGTTCAGTTTTTAAAATAGTATATTTTATTAACGGAAAATTTAGTGTTGGCTCGCCCCCATAAAACAAAAGACTGCCCTTGGGTGCGTTGATGTTTTTCAGATGTTCAAAAAACTTGCTCAGAGTATTATCAATGGTTTCCCTTGTCATAACCTGGGGACATTGATGGTTTAGCTTGCCTATAAAACAATACTTACACGCCAGGTTACAGGTGTTGGTTGGGATGATATAAAGCAGGTTTACTTTCTCGCCGATTTGTTCGTTTACACTGTCTATTAAAATCTGTTTGGCGTTTTCATCCTGTTGCTCATTGTCAACTAAAATGCCTGCCTGGTATAAGTAATCAATTTCTTCTGCAGAAAAACAAGCCAAATCACCCGCATATAAACGATTTACTTCATCTGTGTTCAAGGTGACGGGTTTGAAAATTATGTTGTTAAAAACAGCATAACGACCATGCGCAATTTTTATTTTATGCGTAAATTTTGATAACATTACAAAGCCTCAGTGCCAACTATGCAGCTGGACGTGAATAAGCGCGTGCCAACTTCTGTTGCAAGATACATGCATCCATCTGAGATACAACATTTGGTTTAGAACAGTTGCAGAAAGAAGCTTCGATTTTGTTCAAATCCTGAATGCTTTTGTCCATTTTAATGATTTGCATGTAATACTCCTTGTCTTTATTCAAGAAATATTTTATAAATATTATGACAAAAGTCAATAAAATAGTTCGTACAAAAGGGGTTTCAATGTCTACAATTCATTTGATGTGTGGGTATATAGGTTTTGGCAAAACTACTGTTGCAAAACAAATAGAACAGGAAACTGGTGCACGCAGATTTACACCAGATGACGTGATGATTGAATTATTTGGTACGGATGTTGGCGATGACTTTATGGAAAAGGCAAACAAGGTTGACGAGTGTATCTGGGAACAGATTGCATTGACCATTAAAAACGGACAAGATGTCATATATGACGCAGGTTCTTGGTCTGCAGATGACAGAAAATATGTTATGCAAAGAATCCAAAAACTGGGGGCAAAATCCCTGTGGCATCAGGTTAACTGTGATATTGAATTGGCAAAAAAACGCACATTGGCACGCAGTAAAAGTGCAGAAGAGCTATCCGTGGACGAAAAGTTTTTTGATGAAAATCTATCCCGGTATGAGCCAATAAGCCAGGCAGAGCAATTAGATGTAGTGGTTCATAATAACTAGTTATCCGCCCCATGTGGGCGGGTTTCTTTATCCATACAATCCTTTTTGACATCTGGTGAATTCGGTTTATACTGATTCTTGGAATGGCGGAAAGGTTTTATCTTTGCATTGATTTAAAGAGTTTCTTTGCCTCGGTCGAAGCTGTTGACCGTGGCCTGGACCCATTTACAACAAACCTGGTGGTGGCGGACCCGTCACGGGGTCGGGGTTCGGTCTGTCTGGCGATAACGCCGGCGATGAAGGCGCTGGGGATTCGCAACCGATGCCGGGTCTTTGAAATCCCCAAAAACGTCGAATACATCACTGCCATGCCCCGAATGAAAAAGTATATGGAGGTGTCCGCCCAGATTTACGGGATTTACCTGCGCTATATTTCGCCCGAAGACATCCACGTATATTCCATTGACGAATGCTTTATCGATATCACGCCTTACTTGAAAATGTATAAACGGTCGCCCAAAGAAATGGCTATAATGCTGATGGATGCGGTACGGGCCGAGACGAGCATATGCGCCACCGCCGGCATTGGCACGAACTTGTTTTTGGCTAAGGTTGCGCTGGATATCACGGCCAAGAAAGTCCCTGACCATATCGGCTACCTGGATGCGGAATCGTTCCGCCAGCACCTGTGGCACCATCGGCCGATAACAGACATCTGGAACATCGGGGCGGGCATTGCACGGCGACTGGAAAAGTACGGTGTTTATGACCTGTATGGGGTGATGCAGTTGCCGGCCGAAACCCTGTATCGTGAGTTTGGCACAAATGCGGAATACCTGATTGACCATGCAAATGGTATCGAGCCATGTACGATTGCCGACATTCACAATTATCAGGCGAAATCCCATTCCCTGTCCAACGGCCAGATTCTGTTCGAAGATTATAACTTTGACGACGCGATGATTGTGATGCAGGAAATGGTGGACAACCTGGTCTTGGAATTGGTGGAAAAGAATCTGGTGGCGGATGAAATATCACTGGCTGTGGGGTATTCACGTGATGTGCGGCGGGCAAGTGGAGGCAGTCGTAAATTGCCAGCGCACACATCGTCTTACAAGACATTGGTGGCGGACTTTGTGCGCCTATATCGAGAAACAACCGACAAACGCATGCCGATACATAAATTGACAGTGGGGTTGGGGAATCTGGTTGATGCGGATACGGTTTATCTGCAGCTGGATTTATTTGCGGACACAAGGGCGGACGAACGCGAAAGCAAACTGCAACACGCACTGCTGGATATCAAGGGCAAGTTTGGCAAGAACGCCGTCCTGCGTGGCATAAATTATCACGAGAAGTCCACCGGTCGCAAACGTAATACTTTGGTTGGGGGACACAATGGCTGATAATACCGCACGTGCAAAACAGTTTATGCCGTTCGCAGCCCTGCGTGGATACTATGCGATGGTGCTGGCGAAAAATCGGGTGGTTGAACCCCGACGGGAATTGATTGGCGATGCCGCAGAACGACTGTCCCGGAAACTTGCGCTGGTTAAAAAAGGCATGATGATAACGGTGCGATTTTACCGGACCGATGCCTATGACACCATAACAGGCCTGGTCACCCGCATAGACCCCGAATACCGATACATCACCATAGTCAAAACCAAAATCCCATTTGATGATATAACAGATGTGTCCGGCACAGATGTCCCAGATGGGGAATGAAAAACTAGCGATATAAGTGTTTGTTCTTTAATTGATTATTTGGACATATTATCTATAATGGTCATATGAAGCCTAAATCATACATTATTGAAAATACAGAACTCATGTCTGAATGGGACTGGGATGCTAATGCTGATTTAGATCCAAATAAATTGACACCGGGTTCAAATAAGAAAGCCTGGTGGAAATGTTCCAAATGCGACCATGAATGGCAAACAGCTATTCATCATAGGGCTATTGGCAAACAAGATTGCCCAAAATGTAGATATTTATTAAAAAAACACATTTCGTCTAATTTGGTAGAGACACATCAAAACCGTCTTAAATACTGGGATTTTTCTAAAAATAAATTATTAAAACCTGAAATAGTAAGTAAGTACTCGCGTAACAAAGTTTGGTGGAGGTGTCCTGACTGTAATCATGAGTGGGAGGCAACAATAAAAAGCCAGATAAAAAAACAAATAATGTGTCCACAGTGTAAAAAAGGAATAAAAGACCTGGCTTCCACGAGACCAGAACTTTTAAAAGAATGGGATATGACCAAAAATGCCGCAAATCCAAGATATACATCGTACGCTTCTAACAAATATGCTTGGTGGAAATGTTCAAGATGTGGTTATGAATGGAAAGCGAAAGTATCTAATCGTGCGTTGTTAAAACGGGGGTGTCCATGTTGTTCTGGTGGTGTTGTTGTGCCAGGAATAAACGATTTTAAAACGAAATTCCCTCATATAGCCAAAGAGTGGCACCCAACCAAAAATGGCGATTTGTTACCAGAGAATTTTGCTGGTGGTGCAAGCAAAAAGGTTTGGTGGCAATGTCCATTGGGACATGAATATCAAGCGACGATAGGTCACAGAACAGCGCCGAATGGCACAGGCTGTCCGATATGTTATTCTGGAAGACAGACGTCTTTTGCAGAGCAAGCGGTATTCTTTTATGTAAACCAGTTATATCCAGATGCGATAAGCAGGTATAAGTCTGATTTTCTGGGCAAGTTTGAATTGGATGTTTATATTCCTTCAATCAAATATGCGATTGAATATGATGGCGAAGCTTGGCATAAGCAAAATAAAATAGAAAGAGAAAAGCGAAAATATCAAATATGTAAAGAACATGGTATAACTCTGATTAGAATGCGAGAACAAATGCCGGAGTCGGGCGAAGATGTTGCAGATCGTATAGTTGGTATGAAAAATCTGTACGAGCATAAGAATCTGGAATTTGCCTTAAGACAATTGTTAATGCTTTTAAATTTGTATAAACCAATACCAGATAATTTAATAAATTTAAAAAGAGACAGATTTAAAATATTAGAATATAAAAAATCGGAGATATGCAACTCTCTTGTTTCTGTTCGGCCAGATATCGCAATGGAATGGCATCCAACTAAAAATGGCAATTTGCAACCAAGTATGTTTAGTTGTGGTTCTGATCATAAAGTATGGTGGGTATGTCCAAAATGTGCTTATGAGTATCAGTCAACAATCAGTCATAGAACGAGCAAAAAAATCCCAACAGGATGCCCTATATGTGGCAAGGAACGCAGCGATCTAGCAAAAAGTGTTGCGGTAAACATGATAAATCTTAAAACGGGCCACATAATAAAAACGTTTAAATCCATATCAGATGCTGGAAGACAAATGAATATAAACCCTGCAAACATAGGTATGGTATGCAGGGGGCATAGAAATCAAGCAGGCGGATATCTTTGGGAGTATTCAGACAAGAAACTTGCGCAGAAATATGCAAAAGATATAAAACAAGTATCTTTTGAGTTTGCTTGATTAGTCGTATGGCAAGAGAAGTATATGCGATTCACTCAACCTTAATCCCGGCGATTAGTTCGCGTTGGCGGGATGGGGTGATGTTGCCGTAATTGCATCGGGTGGTGCCGATACTGCTGTGGCCAAAGTCTTGTTGCAGGGCAACTATGCGGTCGTCGTGCGTTATGTTTTCAATGTGTCTGGCACGGGTGCGACGGACACTGTGGATGCTTAGCGGTGCCAGTCCATTTGCCACACATGCGCCGTTAAATATCTGATTGGCGGTGCATACGGATATTGGCTGGGGCTTTACAATGCGTTCAAAGATGTTCGTTTGGAACGGATTGGTTGCAATCTTGGGAAAAAGTGGGTCTGATTTATCAAAACCGTATTCGTTGACCAGCATGTCCCGCCAATCCAGAACAAATTGCCGCAGGTCTGGGACGCTAAGCAAGGTTGCCTCGCGTGCACGACAGAACTTTACATTCTTGATTTTGCGTGGGTTTATGTCCAGAAAGTATACACCAACCAACGGCTCCTGCATAATCGTATCAATTCGAAAGTTGCACAGTTCGCTTACACGTGGGCTGGTCAGTATTACCAGCGCAACCAGTGCCCGATTTCGCAGGTCTGTCACTGTTTGCGCTGGCATAGTACGAACGGCATGCAACAGTTGTGAATATTCGTGATGCGGTTTATATCCGGATGCGTTGGCCCGATTAATCTCGTTCCGGGTCAGGGTCAGATAGTCGGCATCGTTTCGGCGAATGCGTCGGCCAAATGGCTCGTCCGCCAGCCAGCG
>CAJGDN010000023.1 GCA_904502245.1 uncultured Alphaproteobacteria bacterium
TTCTTCCAAAGACAAACGGCCAGAATCATCTTTGCTCATTGGCTGTGGTGTACGAATACCCGCCACAACGTCTTCACCCTGGGCGTTAATCAAGTATTCACCATAGTATTTGTTTTCACCTGTTGCAGGGTCGCGGCTGAAACATACGCCAGTCGCTGAATCATCGCCAGAATTACCAAATACCATTGCCTGGACGTTAACTGCAGTACCCCAATCAGCAGGGATGTTATTCAATTTACGATATGTGATGGCCTTTTTGCTCATCCAAGAACCGAATACGGCACCAATACCCATTTCTAACTGTTTCCATGGATCCTGTGGGAATACTTTGCCAATTTTAACGCCGATTTCTTTGAACTTTTCAACCAATTCTTTCAAATCATCAGCTGTCAATTCTGTATCCAGTTTGTAGCCCTTGTCTTCTTTCATGCGTTCCAGGGTATGTTCAAACAAATCAATGTCTGCACCCATAACAACTTCGCTGAACATCATGATAAAACGACGATATGAATCATATGCAAAACGTTCGTTACCAGAAATTTTTGCCAATGCCTTGACCGTGTCGTCATTCAACCCCAAATTCAATACAGTATCCATCATACCTGGCATAGATACACGTGCGCCAGAACGAACAGAAACCAATAATGGATTTTCCAAGTCTGCAAATTTTTTACCCATAATAGATTCAACATGCGCGATACCGTTGCGTACCTGGTCCATTAAATCAGTTGGATATGTTTGATTGTTTTCATAGTAATATGTACAAACGTCAGTTGTTACCGTGAAACCCGCAGGAACAGGCAAACCAACCAAGTTCATTTCAGCCAAATTTGCACCTTTACCGCCCAGCAGATTTTTCATATCTGCCTGACCTTCGGCTTGGCCATTACCAAAGGTATATACCCATTTGTTGCTCATTAGTTCTCCTTTGTGTAGAAATAAAAATGCCAATCGATTGTGGGGCATGAAATCTACAAATGCAAGAAAAAAATCGGCATAAAAACCGATTTTTTACATTGTGCACGCACAGGCAATTGAAAACAGTTTAGATAAATCAGAATCCGATCGCGAATTCAGAACAATTGGTGCGCGTGCACCGATAATTACACCACCAAATACCCAATCTCCAAATTGAACCATCGCCTTAATCGTGTTATTACCAGCTTCGATATTATCAAATAACAATATATCTGCATCACCACGAATTGTACCATCGTATCCCTTGGCAACAGCAGCAGCACTGGACACAGCAATATCAAATGAAATAGGCCCAGATATAATACAGTCCCCCAGTTCCCCATTTGCATTCATTTTCTGTAATGCGTCTGCATCAATGGTTGCCTGCATCGCAGGATTTAATGTCTCAACCGCACATAAGGGCGCAACACGTGGACACGCCACCCCCATATGATGCGCAAATGACACCGCGTTTTTAACCAGACCGACCTTCTTTTCTAAATCTGGATACATCACCATCGCAATATCTGTTAAAAACAGACGACGATTGCGCGACGGTGAATACAGCACGGATACATGCGACAATATCCCATCACCACGAATCCCGGTTTCTCGATTTAATACAGCACGCAAAATGTCGGCAGTATGTACCAGCCCCTTCATTAAAATGTCTGCGCGCCCATCGCGAACCAATTCAACCGCAGTACTGGCCACCGACAAATCATCGGCACAATCAATAATTTCAAAGTCGGAAATATCTAAATCATTTTTATTAGCAATGTCTGTTATAGCAGTCGCGTCGCCACACAGCAACGCATTTACAAAACCCATTTTATGCGCACGAACAACCGCACCCAACGCATTAGGATCCGTCGCACCAGCCAGTGCAATTGTACGAATATGCGCTGGACGCATTGATAAAATCATACGTTCAAAATCAGATGTCATTCCCCCACCCCCTTTGCCGTTACTGTATAAAAGCAATAAAAAATGCCGCATTTCTGCGACGGTTTTAAAATTTGTGGTCGGGGCGAAAGGATTCGAACCTTCGACATCTTGGTCCCAAACCAAGCACTCTACCAGACTGAGCTACACCCCGAAAACGATGTTCATTATAACAGCATTTTTTTAAAATGCAAATTTTTATTTTAATTTTCTGCTTGTTTCGTTTTAATAAGTTTTCTATCATGTAATTAATGAGAAAAAGATTTGCAATTTTTGCCCTGTTTTTCAGTATTCATGCCGCGGCATGGGGGGCAACACGTGATGCGCAATTGACCAATACAACAGGTTACAACTATAATTATATGTATCCTTATTTAAGTAACCAAATGCGGACAAGCCTGAACCCAGGTGTCACAACATCACAGTCGACCAGTCCAATAAATACGATTGTTCGTACATCAAAAATGGCCGCCGATCGTCGCGTTGTTCCACGTCCAACCGCGGCACGCAGCGCAACAAATACAACCGCACGACGTGTTAGTGCACCAAAAACAAATAATAATGCACGGGCAGCGCGCGCCACAACCACCAATGCGCGCAGCGCGGCACAGGCGCCAGTGCGAAACACAAACACAAATCGTCGCGTTGTTGCACGCAGTGGACTGCGTCAGAATGCACGTGTTCGCAATGCATCACGTGGGGACGCATCATATACTGGGCGCACCGCGGCAAATGCTGCAAACTATACCCAGACAGATGCAGAACGCGTTTCTTCGGTTCGATGCTTGGCAGACTATACCCAGTGTATGAACGGATATTGCGACCGTAACGACACCGCATATAACAAATGCTATTGCAGTGCAAAGTTATCACAAATCGACGCACAATACCAGGATACAATCGACGATTTAGTTAAACAAATTCTGACTATTCAGGGAACCAATAAATGGTCGGATGCAGAAATGAATGAATACTGGATGGATACAGTTGGCAAATACGCAGGAACAGACAATTCATGGATTAATCTGGATAATGCGCTGAATATTGACTGGGCAGGAATGGAAAGCCGTGTTCGTGGTCAGTCTGCGTTTAACACAGGACACGAATATTGTGTCCAACATCTGCGTGGATGTTCTTATATGGCGGCAAATCTGCGCGATGCATATCGTTCTGAAATCGCACGTGACTGTGCAACCTATGAACAATCATTACAACGTTTGAAAAATGCCGCAGAAAGTATAATAGAGGCAAATAAATGACAAATTTTTTAGGTATTGAATACGGTCGCGGTTGTCTGCGCACCGCAATTCCAGATGGACCAGCATTGGCACCAAGAACAATCAGAAACATGTTTCCAGATGAAAAATGGTTAATGGTTAGCCCCGGACCATTTGATGCAGAAAAATGTGAACGTGATCGTTTTGGAGAAAATCTGGAAATACAGAAAAAAATATACGCAAACACCCCATCTGAAAGACATATTATGATTGGGGGTGACCATTCGGTAAATTATGGACATTTTGCGGCAATACGTGACAGTATACCAAACAATGACTTATGTTTAGTGTATATTGATGCACATTTAGATATTCATACACCACAAACCGCCCTGGTCCAGGCATCTGGTGCGCCACACGGGACAAATGTTCGGGCGCTGATGGGCACGGGTGATGAAAGATGGATGAAATTGCAAAAAAAATTCCCAGCATTAAAACCAGAAAATGTTTTTTATTTGGGTACACGTTCTTTTGAACCTGCAGAAATAGAATTCGTACGTGAAAATAATATATATATGAAAACAACTGATATGCTGTCAACTGAATCAGGACTGGAATCTGCTATCCGTGAAATTCGTGAAAAGATTGGGAATCGCTCTTTTGTTGTATCGTTGGACTTTGACGTAATTGACCCAAAATATTTTCGTGATGTTCTGGTGCCCGCTGGAAACGGATTAACAGTTGATGCAACCGCGCGTATTGTATCTGCATTTCGCGACGCATTCAGTTTTGAATTTGTTGAATACGCACCATCAGGCGATGAATCCAGTGCGAACATTGCGAAAAAGTTAATCGAAATTGTCGTAAACGGTTAACGTGTACGGGAAATGTTTTTTATAAAATACGATAACCGCTTGTTATCATTATAGTTCGCAGTTATATTAGCCAGTTTTAAGACATAGTCTATATCGCGTCGCGTACAGTTATCACGTGCAGACGCGATTGTTTTTTTTGCCGCACATTCATCCATATTAATTAACTGACGATAAAATTTACGTGCAGGGTATGACATAGCACCATAATTTGTTTTATATGTTTCGCCCCAATCAATTCTGCGACCACCACGACGATTGCGCGCTTCATCTTCATCAGTTTTGGTAAAAAATATTTTATTTTTATTTTCACGTTGTGCAATACCGTCTTCACGATCACCAGCCCATGCCGATAGCATGTACTTGTCGTACTTTAACGACGCCATGTACATTGGCACATTATCACGTGGTTCTGCATGATTTGCCGCCAAGGCGGTTGCCACTTCGAACCATGCACCGTGGCTGAAATTCATGTGTTCAGATGCATCGTTATGGTATAATTTTAAAGCATAATGTGCATTTATTTGCGGGAATGATAATTTACAAACAAAGCCACATGCCCCACCCCATGGATTTACACCATATACATTCACACCGCGTGCAGTTAACGTACACTTTAATCCAAACAAATCACCCAGTTCTGGCACTTCGTACACACGATCACATTCCATGTCACGCAAATCAAATGCATTTTTTACCAGAAAATTTTCCAAATTTTCACGAAATTTGGCCGTCACAGATGGTATATTCTGATTATTAATGCACTTTCGCAATTCTGGTGGCAACGCCCCCAGGTATGGTGACGCATCTGTATTATAAATAATCCGTTGCAATTCATGCGGATTGCGTGACCATTTTCTGCGCAAAAAACCCGTCAGTGCACGATGATGTACACGTGGTGTATTTGAATCTTTGACTAAGATACGGTCGTTGAATAACATATATCATATATAGTACAAACACGATAAATGTCAATATTGTTTGTTATATTCAGCACATAATTTGTTATGCCTGTATATATTGCGCGCCAGGTCGTCACTGATTACTTCCCAATCATTTGCACGCCCGTAAATTGGCGAACAAATTATCGACGCACACGTATTATTCGGTAATTGTGTATTTTTCGCGCAAGATGCGACGAATATCATCACCAGTACGATGAAGTGTTTCTGCATTTATCTCCCCTTGAATTTTGATAATTTTTGTTTGTTGTTTAGATGTATCTAATGCGGATTTTGTGTGACATCGCATCGTGCCTGCGTGCATACCGGCAAAATATGACAGAATCAAAACCAATAAAAAAATTAATACCATATATAATCTGTTCATTTTTTAATTCCAAAAAAAATCCCCCAAATGGGGGATTTTAATTACTGATTCATCGAACTGAAAAAGTCCGAATTTGTTTTCGTCAGACGTAATTTATCCAACAGGAATTCCATCGCTTCTAGCGTGCCCATAGGATTAATTATGCGACGCAGAACATACATCTTGGACAATATGTCTTTGCCAACCAACAGGTCTTCTTTGCGCGTACCTGATTTTGTGATGTCAATCGCCGGATATACACGTTTGTCTGACAACTTTCTGTCCAGGATAATTTCGCTGTTACCTGTACCTTTGAATTCTTCAAAGATAACTTCGTCCATCTTGGAACCGGTATCAACCAACGCCGTCGCAATAATCGTCAGCGAACCACCACCTTCGATATTACGCGCAGCACCAAAGAAACGTTTTGGACGTTGCAATGCATACGCGTCAACACCACCGGTTAAAACCTTGCCGCTGGATGGAACACATGTATTATATGCACGACCCAAACGCGTAATAGAATCCAACAAAATGACGACATCTTGTCCGGCCTCTACCAGACGTTTTGCCTTTTCAATAACCATTTCTGCAACCTGGATATGGCGCGCGGCAGGTTCATCAAATGTTGACGATATAACTTCGCCCTTAACACTGCGTTGCATATCAGTTACTTCTTCGGGACGTTCGTCAATCAGCAAAACAATCAGTTTTACATCTGGGTAATTTGTCGCAATCGAATGCGCAATGTTCTGCAACATTACCGTCTTACCGGTACGTGGTGGCGCAACAATCAATGATCGCTGGCCTTTGCCTGTCGGAGAAATCAAATCAATTACACGCGCTGATAAATTACGACCTTTGTCCTTGTCATCAGGCACTTCCATTTTCAACTGTTCATCTGGATACAATGGGGTCATATCATCAAACGATACACGATGTTTCAACTTTTCCGGATTATCACCGTTTACGCGCTCAATCGTTTCCAGCGCAAAATAACGTTCTGTCTCCGCAGCAGGGGCCTGAATCTGCCCTTCGACATAATCACCAGTTTTTAAACCATATTTTTTAATCAGATTTGGCGATACATACAAATCATCTGGACCTGCCAGGTAATTTGATTCGGGTGCACGCAAAAAACCAAAACCATCTTGCATGCGTTCCAAAACACCGTCACCAATTAATGTAACCTTGTTGTCCGCAGCAAATACACGCATTACAGCAAAACGTAATTGCTGAACATTTAACTGTGATGGATTTTCAATCCCCATGTCTTCTGCCATTTTCAGCAGTTGCTGGGGCGACTTTGCCTTTAATTCATTAATATGCATTAATTTTTCCTTTTGTGGGGATGTTTGGCACGGAATTGTGCCGTGTTAGATATTAGCTATCATATAACAAATTGACAAAAAAGTCAAGTTTTTTATTATCTGTCACGTCTGGAATGTTTTCAGGTCACATAAAGTTTATCGGATTAACATCAATTTTTATACGAATGTTGGCCGGCATTTTTACCTTGCCCAGCCAATGCGACACAATCGGTTGCAAATTTGCAGTTGCGCCACCTGCAATCAAAAATCGCATGCGGTACCAATTGCGTATCTGATAAATCTGGGCTGTGATTGGCCCCATGATTTTCGCACCATTTAAAATTGGCGCACAGGATGATAAATCCGCACAAAATCGTTGCAGAACTGTTTCCTTTTCCCCTTCGACAATAATTGCAATCAACTGACCATATGGTGGCATTTGCGCCATGCGACGCCCCGCCATGTCGGTTGCCATAAATGTGTCGCGATCACAATTGCATATCGCCGTCAGCACGGGGTGTTCTGGCTGATATGTTTGCATCAACACACGACCAGGATGTTCACCACGACCGGCACGACCCGCAACCTGGAACAGTTGCTGAAACGTGTGTTCTGCCGCACGAAAATCTGTACCAAACAAGCCCATATCGGCATCAACCACCCCAACCAGGGTCAGGTTTGGAAAATGGTGTCCTTTGGCCAATATTTGCGTGCCGATAACAATGTCTATTTCCCCGGATTCCATCTTATCAACCAGACGTTCCAACGATTGGCGCGATGTGATAACATCACTGGACACCAGGGCGGTACGAGCGGCTGGAAAACGAGCATTAACTTCTTCTTGGATTTTTTCTAACCCCACACCACGCATTGAAACATCAGCGCCACAATCAGGGCACGCTTTATTTAATGGCGCAGTACGACCACACATATGACACAACAGTTTTCCAACACGCTTGTGATAGGTCATACCGACACTGCAATCGGGACATGTGGCCGTCCATCCACATTTTTTACACTGAACAATTGGCGCAAATCCACGACGATTTATAAACAGCATTGCCTGGTGCCCAGAACGCAATGTTTCGTCTATTGCATCGCACAATGGCGCAGACAAAAACCCAGTTTGTTCCGTTTCATTTACAGTATATGTTTCAGGACGATTTTCACGTAAATCAATTGTGTTTATCTGTGGCAATTGCGCACCACCAAATCGCGAATTCAGGCGCAGGCGCGTATATTTCCCAGAACTCACATTTTCCAACGTTTCTGCCGCAGGGGTGGCCGATGCCAAGACAATGGGGAAACCGGCAATCTTGGCACGCAAAATCGCCATGTCGCGCGCATGATAGTTGCCCATATCTTCCTGTTTATATGATGAGTCATGTTCTTCATCAATTACGATTAAACCCAAATCCATCCATGGCAAAAACAGCGCACTGCGCGTACCAACAACCAATCTGATTTTACCTTTTAGCACGCCACGCCATATTTCACGACGACGGGCGGCGGTCAAATTACTGTGCCAGATTACAGGTGGCGCACCAAATCGTTTGGCAAAACGTGACATAAACTGGGCCGTCAGGGCAATTTCAGGCATCATTAATAATACAGACCTGCCATTCTGATACGCGCGCCAGGCAGAATCAAAATATACCTGGGTCTTGCCACTGCCAGTGATTCCATCCAATAAATGCACAGAAAAACCACCGTTTGAAATTGCGTCACCAATTTGATTTGCGGCAATTTGTTGGTCATTATTTAATATTACATTGCCAGAATCTTTATAGTCATAACAAAAATCTTCATGTGACCGTTCACGCATAGATGTTGGCAACAACGTACCGTTTTTTATCATTGTACGCACAACCGCAGACGATACGCGCGCGATATTCTGAATATCGGATACAGTCATCGGTTCGTTATCATTTGATGAAAACGCGTCCATAACTGCAATTCGATTATCTGTCATGCGCACATCTGATTCAAAATTAAATGCGTACATTTGCTCCATCCGTGGCGCAGAAAAAGCATCAGATACATTTACAATTAAACGCAAAATCATACCCAATGGAATTAATGTCCATTCTGACATCTTCTTTATCCATTGCATATCAGATACATTTAATTTTGCATTATAAATTTCAGATACATCGCGTATTTTTTCGGAGGGTAAATTACTGTCGCCCAATCCCCATATAATCCCAACACATGGGCGATTCATAACGCGAACGGACACAAACGTGCCAATATCCGCCGGCGCGGTCAGGCGATAATCATAACCACTGTTTGGAATATTTGATATTAAGACTTTGACAATTGTGCCAGAATTAAACATACCCATAAAGTACTTGTTTTTTTCTTAAAATTCAATACCATTTATACATGTATTTATCAAAAGGCATATTTTAATGTGGCGTTTATATTTTGAAATTTGTGATTTCTTGGCAGGGTTTATACCAAATAAAAAACTGCGTGAAAAAATTAGACGCGAAGATCTGTACGATTATCGTAAAAAATATAATGCATTGCGTTGCGCGCTGAGCCACGCTGAATTTAAACATGTACGCGTTATCAAAGGCGGGTGGAATATTGGGTTTATTGTTGATAATAAGTATGTCTGCAAAATCCGCAAGCATTATGACCGTGAAATTCCAACAAAAAAAATTATGCGCGAAAAACGTATCACAGATGCTTTTGGCAAAATTGTGCCACTGGAAATACTGAAAATAGATATTTTAAATGCCGGTGGTTATACGTTCTATAAATACAATTTTATACCAGGTAAAAATTTGAACCGTATGCGATTAAAAACAATTATTAAGTATCGCGACAGATGGGGTAAACAATTGGCACAATTTATTCACGCAATGCATAATTATGACTCAGTCGAAATTGTAGACCTGAAATCAGGCGAAGGTGACGGATGGAACCATAATGATATTTGCAATAATATTATCGTTGACAGAAAAACAATGAAAATCGTCGGAATTATTGACTGGGAATATGCAGGATGGGGAAAATTGGAGACCGAATTTGAAAATTGTGTACATTTTTCAAAAAAAATGCGCGATTCTGGAATCGGTAGTATTATCTGTCGCGAGTATAAAAAGTTACAACGCAAGTCTTGACAAACATATTTTTTTGACTATACTGTTTTCGTAAAACAAGGAAAACATTATGCAAGAAAATATCAGCACAAAAAACAATAAATACGATAGCGCATCACATAAATGCTTTTGCGAATTTGTAAGATTTATATCAAATGAAGTTATTGAAAACTTTGGCGCGTCATATGAAACCCAAGCCGAAATCCGTAATACATGGCGGGACAAATACAAGTATTCTCCTGTAATGGAAAAATTCTTGATTAAAAAGGCAAAGTTGTTTATCGCGACACTGGATTCAAAGGCTGCCAGTACTTATGATTTGAGCTTCTTGCATGCAGTAGTCCGAGAAATCACAGACTATCTGTCACGATACACAATGCGCAAGCAAATCGGTATGTTGCGCAAAGAAGCACGCGATGAATTAAAATTAGCATTATGGGATAATAATACTCATATCAACGCATTGCGGCTGCAACAGGAAAAAAATCGTTTTGCAAAAAAATCTCCAAAATATGCGATTCAAAAAAGAAAAGACGAACGCCGTGAAATGGCAAGACAGGAACGCGAAATACAACAACAGATAAAAGCTGTCTTTATAGAATCTGCATATTATCGTAAAAAATAATGGTTATTTTTTAAATAATCACATCAATGTCTGCGTCGGTACCACCGGCGCAGTTTATTATTATATCAGGATTATACTGGGTGCGAAACCATGTTCGCTGACGCTTGGCATACTGGTTTGTTTTGGTTATCCAGTTTTGTATGCATTCTGATTCAGAAATTTCACCACGAATAAATCTGCATAATTGGGATGCGCCAATCGCGCGATTTTCATCCCAGCCGGAATCTATAATCAATTGCGCCTCGGCCAGTGCGCCGCCAGACAACATTTCAGGTATTCGCAACGCAATCCGTTCACGCAACAGCGCAGAATCAGGGCTTATCAATACACGGCATGCATCTGGCGCAACCGCACCAGTGCGGGGCATATTTTGAAATTCTGTTATGTGGCGACCGGTTTCAAAAAACACTTCCAATGCACGGGCAACGCGCTGTGGATCAGTCGCAGAAAAATCATGTGGCAGCATTTTTCGCGCCGCATCAATATCTGTGGCCACCAATTCGCGTGCACGTGCGCGTTTTTCATCAGACACATCTGGCATCGGCGATATTCCATTCACCAATGCATTTATGTAATATCCTGTTCCGCCAACAAATATTGGGGTGCGCCCTGCCTTAATCGCTGCATCATATTCTGCTCGCGCCATGCGTAAATAATCTGCAACAGATATTTGTTCGGTTAACGGTAATATGGAAAACAAACGATATGGTATGCCATCTATGTTATCTGAGATTTCACGACCTGCAAATGGACTGGCCGCGATATTTTCAATTCCGCGATATATTTGAACACTGTCGCAATTTATTATTACACCGTTAATACGACGCGCCAGACGGTGGGCAAAATCTGATTTACCCGATGCTGTTGGACCAGTTATAATGTATGCGTCATGCTTCATTTCGCACTGATTATAGTCAAGTTATCCTGAATGTAAATAAAATATTGAAAAATTAAAATTTCTGGTGCTAAGATAACTGTGTCCAATAAAATTAAAAACGAAAGGAAATGTATATGTCTAGGTTAAGAGTTGCAATTAATGGCTTTGGTCGCATCGGGCGTTTGGTATTGCGTGCGGCACTGGAAGCAAAACGTGATGATATTGAATTTGTTGCTGTGAATGATTTGGCACCAGCAGAACAGAATGCGTATTTGTTGAAATACGATTCTGTGCATGGCAACCTGCCAATGGATGTTAAATTAGAAGATGGATATATCATCGTTGGCAATCAAAAAATTAAATGCATTTCAGAACGTGACCCAGAAAAATTGCCATGGGGCGAATTAAACATTGATGTTGTTATGGAATGCACTGGTATATTTACCGCCGCAGACAAGGCACGTGTGCACTTAGTCGCCGGCGCAAAACGTGTTTTGGTTTCTGCACCATCAGTGGGCGCAGATAAAACAATTGTATTTGGCGTTAACCAAGACACATTAACCCCAAATGATTTAATTGTTTCAAATGCATCATGCACAACAAACTGTCTGGCACCGGTGGTCAAGGTTCTGAATGACAAATTCGGTGTTGTATCTGGCTGGATGACAACTGTTCATGCATACACAGGCGACCAGCAACTGTTGGATAAAAACCACAAAGACTTTCGTCGTGCACGCGCGGCAAACCTGTCGATGATTCCAACCAGTACGGGCGCAGCCAAGGCAATTGGTCTGGTACTGCCAGAATTGGCGGGCAAACTGGACGGCATGGCAATTCGTGTACCAACACCAGATGTTTCGGTCGTAGAATTGGTTGTTAACCTGAACAAAGACGCAACAGTCGATGAAATCAATAACGCAATGAAAGATGCCCAGTCTGAAACATTTGGATATAACGATTTGCCTTTGGTTTCAATTGACTTTACACACGATGCGCACAGTTCAATCTTTGATGCAGGTCAGACCAAGGTATTAGGTGAAAAGTTGGCGCACGTAACCGCATGGTATGATAACGAATGGGGTTTTTCAAACCGCATGTGTGATACCGCTGTTGCAATGGGCAAATTAATCAAATAAAAAATATCCCGCCAAAATGGCGGGATTTATTGTTGTGAAACCTGGGTCCCGGTGTCAAGCACCGGGATGACAAATAAGAAATTTATGGTTTCAAGGACAGATTCATGATAAAATAATGCAGAAGAGGAGTAAATATGAAAAAACTACTTTTGATTTTACCTGTAATCGCATTGGCTGCATGTGGTCAGGATTACAACAAATACGATTCCATTTTTGAGGGTTGCGAAAGAATAGAAACGACTGAATTGCATTTGGTTTATAAATGTCCGGTAGATGAAATTACAAAAACATTCCAGCCAAACGGTAAATTTATTAGTAATGGCAATTTGAATTTGGAAGAATTGTATGCAGATACAGAACACACCTATGAAGAAGTTGCATTAAATGATACGTGTTGTTGCCATGGAAAGGATTTTACAATTCGCACAATGGTTGCAAAACCAGTTGCTGACGAAAATTGGGCTGTTATTGGATGCTATGCAGAGAGATTAAATTAGTTCGAAAGTGGTGATTTTTCACCACTTTTTTATTTTTTACTTTCGTTAACTTTGCATATATATTAGAAAATAGACAAAAAAGCCATAAAATGAGCGATTATCTATCTTGGTTTAGGTAAGGAGACTCGAACTCTTATGGGTTGCGCAGGGAACCTAAATCCAGCGCGTCTACCAGTTTGACCGCTGCACTGCGTGCGCGTCCCACTTCGCTGCACTTCGTAGTCGCTTCGCAGCACTTCGTAGTCGCTTCGCAGCACTTCGTAGTCGCCTATGGCTCAATTGTTCTACGCGCAAATAACTGAAAGTTTTGGTGCGGGTACAGAGACTCGAACTCTGATGGGTTGCCCCACTGGAACCTAAATCCAGCGCGTCTACCAATTTCGCCATACCCGCATTCTGTGGGTATGGCGGCACTTCGTAGTCACCATACCCGCATTTCTTTTTTCTAATTCAAAAAAACACTTTTTCTATTTTATGATAAAAAAAACTTGATTTCCAGTAAAATTTAACATACAATCGGCGCATAATAAATAAAAGGCGAATAAAATGGCATCTAAAAAAGGCAGTAAAGAAGTTGTACAGTTAAGAAATAACGAAACTGGCGTCTTCTATATCACAACTAAAAA